>JAOPYU010000264.1 GCA_025964455.1 Thermoleophilia bacterium
CGGCCATCGGCCTCGGCGCCGGCGTGCTCGGCGCGCGCTCCGGGCTGACGCTGTTGCGCTCCACGATCCGCGATGGGCGCGGCCCCGGCGAGGCGATCCGCGAATCGCTGCGGGTGCTCGGCTCGGAGCGGCGCGGCGTCGGCAACAGCCTCGGCATCGGCGCATCGATGACGGTGGCGCCGCTCGTGGCCAGCGGCCTGCTCGGCCCGGTCATCTACAACGCCACGGGCTCGACCACCGCCGCGCGCCTCGGCGGCGGCGGCATCGGCGCGATCGTCACCGGTGCACTCCTCACGACCCTGCTCCGAGGCAAGGGCGGCAGCGCGATGGCTACGTCGGTCAAGGTCGCTGCAGGAGCGATCGTCGGCGGCGGGCTCGGCCTGCTCGCGAGCGGCGTGGCGACCGATGCCCTGCGCCCCCAGCGCCGCGAGTACGACGTCGCACGCGGGACCACCGCGTCTCCCTGACGGCCCACTGCGGTACGCGGTCGGCGGAGCGGGGTAACCGTCGGGCATGATCGTCACCCGCAGCATGCACCCCGACTGGCTCTCCAACGGCTACCTCGTCGCCGACCAATCCGGCGGCACCGCCGTGTTCATCGACGCCGGTGCTCCCATCGAGCCGCTGATGGCTGCGGTCGAGGAGCTGGGCGTGCGCGTCACCCACGTGCTGCTGACCCACGAGCACCACGACCACACCACGCACGTCGTCCCGCTCCAGGAACGGTACGGGTCGATCCTCGTCACGCCCGAGACGGCGCTCGCCGACCCGACACCGATCGAGGTCGGCGCCCTCAGGATCCGCGCAGCCTCGACTCCGGGACACTGCGACCCGCACGTGGCCTGGATCGTGGAGCGCAACGGTGCGCCCATCGCCGCCTTCACCGGCGACGCGCTCTTCCGCGACACCGTGGGCGGCACGCTCAACGGCGGGCCGCACGGATTCGCGCAGCTGCGCTCGTCGATCCTCGACGTGCTGCTCGCCCTGCCGGGCGAGGTCGACCTCTACCCCGGTCACACCGATGCGACCACGGTCGCGCGCGAACTGACCAGCAATCCCTTCGTGCTGCGCTGGCGCGGTGAGATGCCGACCGGGGAGGAGCCCGTCGAGGTGGCGGGAGCACCTGCCACGCTGCTGCTGGAATCCGCCGACTACGACGGTGGCACCAAGGCGTGGATCCGCTTCGACGAGGACGGCGCCGAGGCGATCGTCGGTGGCAGCATGGTCACGCGTACGGGCGCGCGCACGTGAGGCGCCTCCGCGCTGCTCGCTGCATCCCGCTCCCCCTCGTCCTCCTGCTGCTCCTCGCTGGGTGCGGGTCTGACGACGACGCGTCGAACAGCCGTACGCCGTCGAAGGCGACCACAACCACGGATACCGCGAGCACAACTCCGGACGGCGACGCCGAGAAGACCCCGGACCCCACGCCGCTCCCCGAGCCGACACCGACCGGCGAGCAGCCGCCGATCACCGTGGCCCAGCCGGCGACCTTCGCCGTCGTGGCCAAGGCCTTCGTGCTGTCGGGCACCGCGTCGGTCACCGAAGCCGAGCTCGCCTGGGCGATCCTGGGCACCGATCTGCGTCCCCTCGTCAGCGGACGGATGTCGGCGACGTGCGGCGCCCCGTGTCGCGGGAAGTACCGAACGAACGTGTCGCTCGCCAAGGTGCCGCTCGGCTCCTTCGAGCTGCACGTGTGGTCGCCGAACGCCTCCGAGGGTGGTGCGGCCCGCCTGCACGACACCGTCACCCCGATCACCGTCGCAGCACGCATCGATCCGAACGCTCCGGCGCCTGACGCCGCGCCGCCGACGGGCTCGTCGCCCGACTGATCAGGGCTCGGTGGTGGCAGCACCAGCCGTCGGGGCGGCCGTCGCGGCGGCCGGCGCCGCGCGCTCGGTCCCGAACACGCGATACCCCTTGGCGGCGTAGCGCTCCTGTGCGGCGATGACGTCGTCGAACGCCGCATCGACCTGCTCGTCGGTGGCGAACTCCACGAACAACTCCGCCTTCGCGGCATCGGTCTTCGCCCGCCGCAGCTCCGACGCCAGGTCGTCGAACGAGGCCGCGATCCCGCGAAGCCCCCGCTCGAGCCGCTTCTGCGCGCCGGCAACCCCTGCTGGAGCATCCAGGTCGTGCAGCTGCCCCGCCGCGTCGCGCAGGTCGTCCGCGAGCTTGGCGACGTCGTCGGCACCGATCGTCTCGCCGTCGCTGTCAGGCAGCTCCTCGAGGGAGCGATCCACGGTCCGGCCGACCTTGGCGAGGTCGCGTTCGTAGGAGAGGCGCTCGGAGCCGCCACACCCCGCCGCGACGAGCGCGGCGAGCACCATCAGCAGCATCGGGGCGAGCAGGCGTTCCACCGCCCGAACCTATCGAACCGGCATGCGCGCACCGCCCGGCGTCTCGGCGTGACCAGCGTGCAATACTCCCTGTCGGGCGCGTCGCGTCGCGCGCGTCCGCGGAAGACACATACCCGCAACCCTATGAGGGGCTGACAGCAACCGTGACTGGTGACAGGTCGGATGCGCTGAACGACGGATTCGTTCAGCTGATGTACGAGAACTGGCTTGCGAATCCCGCAAGCGTGAGCGAGGAATGGCAGACGCTGTTCCGAGAGGGTGGAGATCCCGCGAATGCGGGAGCCGCGACGGCCGTGGCCCCACCCCCGCCCGCCGCTCCCCCCGCTGCTGCTGCGCCCCCGGCGCCGGCCAAGCCAGCCGCGAAGCCGGGTGCCGAGGCGCCCGACAACGCCAAGCTCATGAAGGGCCCCGACGGCGGCCTCGTGCGCAACATGAATGCGTCGCTGTCGGTCCCGACCGCCACGACCTTCCGTGTCGTGGCGATGTCGACGATCGATGCGAAGCGTCGCGAGCTGAATGCCAAGCTCGCCGACTCCGGTCGCAAGCTCTCCTTCACCCACCTCGTCGCCTGGGCCCTCATCGAGGGCTACCAGCAGGTGCCCGTCATGGGGCACACGTTCGAGGAGATCAACCACAAGCCGTACCGCATCCCCCACGAGCACGTGAACTTCGGGCTCGCCGTCGACGTGGAGAAGCCCGACGGCAGCCGCGGCCTGATGGTGCCGTGCGTGAAGCTCGCCGACACGCTCGGGCCGAAGGGCTTCTTCGACGCCTACGACGAGCTCGTGCAGAAGTCACGCACGGGCAAGCTCGGGCTCGAGGACATGCTCGGCACGACCGTCACCCTCACCAACCCGGGTGGCCTCGGCACCGTCGCCAGTGTCCCGCGCCTCATGAAGGGCCAGGCCGCGATCATCGCGACCGGCTCGATCGCCTACCCGGTCGAGTTCTCGCACCTGCCCAAGGAGCGCATCGCCGAGCTCGGCGTCGGCAAGGTCATGACGATGACCACGACCTATGACCACCGGGTCATCCAGGGCGCGGAGTCCGGTCGGTTCCTCAACGTCGTCGATTCGCTCCTGCAGGGTGGCGACGAGTTCTACGAGCGCATCGCCGACGCCCTGGGCGTCGGTGACGGCACGTCACGCCCCGCGGCTGCAGCCGCCGCCACGACCGCTGCTCCTTCCGTCTCCACCGGTCTCACCGAGAC
>JAOPYU010000058.1 GCA_025964455.1 Thermoleophilia bacterium
CTCGATCCCAAGGCCCGCGAGCTGTTCGCATCGACGTGCGGCGGCTGCCACACCCTCTCCGACGCTGGCACCAACGGCGCGGTCGGACCGAACCTCGACGAGACGACCATGGACGCCGCGGCGGTCCTGAGCCAGATCGACAAGGGCGCCGGTGCAATGCCGGCCGACCTGCTCAAGGGCGAGGACGCCGAGTCCGTCGCCAACTACGTCGCCGGCGCCGCGGGCGCTGCCAGCAAGTAGCGCGACTGCTCGCTAGGCGTTGGTGGGGCTCGTGATCAGCGGCCACACGGCGAGGAAGTGGCACGTCGCCGCTGCGCACACGAAGGCGTGGAACACCTCGTGGAACCCGAAGACGCGTGGCAACGGGTTGGGGCGCTTGAACAGGTAGACCATCGCGCCGATCGTGTAGAGCCCGCCACCGATGCACGTGAGCACCAGCGCGCTCTCCGAGGCACGCTTGATGTCCGGCATGAGCGCGACGGTCGCCCACCCCATGGCGATGTAGGTGGTGACCATGAACCAGCGCGGCTGGGTCTTCATGGTCCAGCGGGCGATGATGCCCGTGGCGGCGAGCACCCAGATCCCAGCGAGCGAGGCCCAGCGCCACCAGCCGTCGGCGGCGAGGAGGGCGAACGGCGTGCAGGACGACGCGATGAGCACGTAGATCATCGAGTGGTCGAGCTTGCGGATGCGGGTGTACGCCCGAGGTCGCCACTTGATGCGGTGGTAGAGCGCGCTCGTTCCGAGCGCGAGCGCCAGGCCGGCGCCGTACACGATCGAGGCGACCACCTGGATCGCGGCACCGGCCTGCAGCACCATCACGAGCGATGCACCGATCGCGGTGAAGAACCCGACCAGGTGCGAGACCCCGCGCAGCAGCGGCCGCGTGAGGTACACCTCCATCAGGAGTGCAGCGTCGTCGCGGAAATTCGTGAGCTCTTCTCGTACGTCCTGTCGTGACATGGACACACCGTACCCGCTCGCGCGCGTAGGCGTACCGTCGTCAGGAATCCTCGCGAGCGCGCTCGACCCCACGCACGCGCGAGCGGGTCCGTCCGCGAAGCACCCACCATGCGGCAACGAGCACACCGACCAGTGCGATGCCGAGCCCGGCCTGCCCCATGCGCCGGGCGGCGGCACGGGCGTCGCGACGCTCGGCGGGCGTGTCCACGGTCGCCGGGGTCGACGCCTCGACCCATGCACGGAGGCGGACCAGGGACCGGGGAGCACGGGCGAGGCCCTCGCTCGTGAAGGGTGCACCTGCAGGTGCGACACGCAGGGCCACGCCGGGCTCATCACCGGGCGACACGGTGATCGTTCGGACCCCTGCGCGCTCGGCGTAGCTCGCGAGCGGCACCTCGCGCAGGATCCGGTACTCGACGGTGGTGGCGTCGTCGACGAGCTGGTCGTCGCTGTCGGTGCCGGGCCGCGTGAGCGCGAGCGTCTGCACCTTCCACTCCTGCACCGACTCGGCGGGCACACGGATCGTCGCGATGAGCTCCTCCCCCGCGCCGAGCGTCGCGTGGACGAGGCGCACCGGATCGCCCGTGCCGAGGTCGAGCCGCACCGGCCCTGGCGGCGTCACGGACAGTTCATGCGCGGCCGCGGTCGCGACGGGGCCTACGAGGACGCTCAGCACGGCGATGGCGAGGGTGAGGTGGAAGCGGAGCACGTCGGTGATCGTACCGCGGAGTCACATCGGGCCGATGCGATCGCATCGGCCCGATGAAGGGGTGACTGGCGCGTGGGGAAGTGGGGGAGCGCCAGTCGGGTCTTTCAGGAGCGCGGCACGCGGTGTCGTAGGAGTGCGTGCTGCGCGGTGTGGAAGCTGTGTCAGGCGACAGGCGTCGGATCGAAGCCGGTCGGGGCATTGGCGCCCAGGATGCGTGGCACGTCGTCGCCGACGGGGAGATCGGGACCGACCGGGAGGTCCTGCAGCCACGGCGGAACGATGCCGGTGTTGGCCTGGGCCACGGTCGGGCGCTGGAGCCACGGCGGGACGATGCCGCTGTTGCGGCCCGGGTGCTGGAGCCACGGCGGGACGATGCCCGGGTTGCGGCCATGGCCCGGAGCGGGCGTGGGGACGGGAGTCGCTGCGAGCGTCTCGACCGGTCGAATCGGAAGTGTCTTCATGGTGCGGTCCTCTCTGTTACGTCGCGCCTCCTGCGCGTCGTCACGGGCAGTGTGTCAGGCCAAGAGGACGCAATGCAAGAAAATATCCGGTCATTCGCTGTTGATTTCGTCAGATTTGGGCGATTCTGGCATCCACGCGTCCATCACGGCTGATGTTTTTCCAAAAAATCACCCCCACTTCCGAATGCGATGGCGGCGGATTGCACGCCGCGCCATCCCCGACGCCGGCCCGCTCCAGCGTCGGATGTACCGATCGTGTCGTTGGATGACCGAATCGGTACATCCGACGCGGGGATGCGTTCACGCACTCAGCCCCAGGACTTGGAGCGCATCTTCCGGGGGGAGCGCCCGCGCAGGTCGCGCGGGAGGCGGTGGGCCTCCTGGGCGACGAGGTTGACGACGCGGTCGTGGCGTTCGATACGACCGCGCACCCGCAGGATCGGCTCGCCCCGGATCACGGTGCGCTCGGCCTTGTACAGCTCCGGACCCACGATCACGTTGATCGAGCCGGTCTCGTCCTCCATGAGCAGGAACACCACGCCCTTGGCGGTGCCGGGCTTCTGCCGGGCCGTGACCGCGCCGACCAGGTCGATGACCGTGCCGTGCGGCACCTCCTCGAGCGCCTGCTCCGCCGTCCTCACCGCGGGACCGAGCATCGGGCGCAGGAGCCCGACCGGATGTCCGCGCGTGCTGAGGCCCTGCGTCGCGAAGTCGAGCAGGACCTCGTCCCACATCGACAGCTGGGCGAACTTCGGCGATGTCGGCGACGCGATGTCGAGCGCCGCCTGCTCCGGCTGCTCCGCCACGTGCGCCGCGTGCGTGCCGGCCCGCTCCTTCCCACGCATGCGCTTGGGACGCGCCACGAGCCCGACGCGCCAGAGCAGCTCCCGCCGCCCGAGCCGGGCGTCGCCCCCGGCCTCCTCCACCGCGCCGGCGACCTCGCCGAGCGAATCGCACGCACCCGCCATCACCAGCCGCTCGACCTGGTCGGTGCGCAGCGGCGCCCGGCGCAGCAGGTCCTCGATCCCGGCGAAGACCCCGCCGCGCTCACGCTCGCGCTGCAGCGCCAGCGCATCGGGATAGCCCACGCCCTGCACGCAGCCCATCCCCACGCGGATCGCCCATGCGTGGGGCGCCCGCGACCCCGCACCGGCCACGCGCCGACCGAAGGCCTGCGCCGCCGCCTCGCTCGCGGGCTGCTCCTCCACCGTGCACAGCGCATCGGAGGCGTTGACGTCCACCGGCAGCGCACCCACGCCGTGGCGCGCGGCATCGCGCAGCAGCGAATCGGGTGGATAGAACCCCATCGGCTGCGCGTTGAGCAGCGCCGCGTGGAAGTGCGCGGGGAAGTGGTGGCGCAGCCACTGGCTCTGGTAAGCCAGCAGCGCGAAGGCCACGCTGTGCGCGCGTGGGAAGCCGTAGTGGCAGAAGCCGATCACCTTGTCGAAGACCCGGTTGGCGACCTCGGCCGACACGCCACGATTCGCCGCGCCCTCCAGGAACCTCGGACGCCACACCTCGACGCTGCCGGCCGCGCGCTTGCGCGTCATCGCGCGTCGCAGCCCGTCGGCCTCGCCCGCCGTGAAGCCGGCGATCGCCATCGACACCTCGATCACCTGGTCCTGGAACACGATGGCGCCGTAGGTGTCACGCAGCACGGGCTCCAGCAGTGGGTGGTCGTAGGGGATCGGCGCGTTCGGGTTCTCGCGCAGCGCCTCGCGCACCGCGACGTAGGGATTCACGCTCTGCCCGATGATCGGCCCCGGGCGGATGAGCGCCACCTGCACCACGAGGTCGTCGAGGTTGCGCGGGCGAACGCGCCGCAGCGACTGGATCTGCGCACGGCTCTCGATCTGGAAGGTGCCGATCGTGTCACCCGCCTCGATCTCGGCGAACACGGCGCGATCATCGAGCGGGATGCGCGACATGTCGACGCCCCCGTCGACGATCCAGTCCGCGCGCTGGCCCGGCTTCGCGCCCTCGCCGCCGCGCGCGGCACCCGACCGGGCGATCGTCTCCACCGTCTCCTCGACCGCGCTCAGCATCCCGAGCCCGAGCACGTCGATCTTGAGGAAGCCGGCATCCGAGCAGCTGTCCTTGTCCCACTGCACCAGCTGGCGTCCCCGCATCGCCGCCGGCTGGATCGGCACGACCGAGCTGAGCGACTCGGTGGAGATGATCACGCCACCCGAGTGCTGGCCCATCACGCGGGGCAGCCCGGCGATCTCATGGGTCATCGTGCGGAAGGCGTCCCATCGCGGCCCCGTGTGGCTCGCGCTGACAGCCTCCCCCACCCAGACCGCGTTGAGCGCATCGGTGTTGGCACTGATGCGCGCGAGCTCGGCCTGCGGCAGCCCGAGCGCGCGACCCACGTCGCGGATCGCCCCCTTCGAGCGGTACGTGGCATGTGCCGCGACCATCGCGCAGCGATCGGCCCCATAGCGCTCGACGACGCGCGCGAGCAGGCCGTGGCGGATGTCACGCGGGAAGTCCAGGTCGATGTCAGGCACCGACACGAGGTCCTCGTTCAGGAAACGCCCCATGCGCAGGTTCGCCTCGAGCGGATCCACGTGGCTCAACCCCGTGAGGTAGCACACGATCGACTCCACGCTCGATCCGCGTCCGCGCCCGGGCGGGTTGAGATGGCGCACCGAGGAGGCCCCGCGCACCTCCGCCGCCACCTCGCGCGCGAGCTCCAGCACGTCGCGATGGAGCAGGAAGAAGCCGGAGAGCCCGTGGCGACGGATCACCGCGAGCTCGTCCGAGAGTCGCGCCCGCGCGCGCAGGAGCGTCGGGCGCCCCGCGTAGCGACGCTCCAGCTCGGCGACCGTGATGGCGGCGAGCTCGTCGTCGGCGCTGCGGCCGGTCCCGCGCTCGTCGGCCAGGTCGGGATATCGGTACCCCACGCCTTCGGTGAGGTCGAACTCGATCGACTCCGCGATGCGACGCGTGGCAGCGACCGCCTCCTGGTGATCGATGAAGCGCCGCGCCATCTCCTCCGGCGAGCGCAGCACGCGCGCGAGGTTGCCGTCGCGCTCGGTCTCGCACGCCTCGAGCGTCGTGTTGTGGCGAATCGCGACGAGCACGTCGTGGAGGCGTCCGCGCTCAGGCGTGTGGGCGTGCACGTTGCCCGTCGCCACCACGGGCGCGCCGGTCCGCTCGGCGATCGCCCGGAGCGCCCGGCACCGCTCCGCGTCGCCGCGCTGCTGGGGCAGCTGCAGCTCCACGTACACGTGCGCTTCGCCGAATGCCGCCTGCAGTCGCTCGACGAGCGCCGCGGCGCGGCCGGGCCTGCCCTCGGCGACGTCGTGCACGAGCAGCCCCCGCGTCGCGCAGCCCGTCAGCAGCACGAGCCCGTCGGCATGCGCGCACAGCTGCTCGAGGGTGACCATCGGATC
>JAOPYU010000075.1 GCA_025964455.1 Thermoleophilia bacterium
TCTCGTTGACCTGCGCCTTCCATCGATGTGCGACCGGCTCGGTGTGGCCGGCGCCGGAGACGACGACGACGTGGTCGTGCAGCTGGCGGGCGAACTCGAGCGCCGGCGGCTGGCTGCCACCGTGCTCGGGACCCGTGCCGACGTGCTCGTCGACGACGAGCGTCGCGCCGGCGATCGCCTCGTCCACGACACGGGCGGCGTCGGTGACGATGCCGAGCGGCTCGACGGTACCGATCAGCGCGCCGAACACCACGCCGACCGCGGCGCGCGGCTGCAGGCCGCTCGGCAGCTCGACGACCGGCACATCATTGGCGCGGGCCCGCTCGGCGAGCTCCCCACCGGTGGTGACCACGGCCGCGACGACGGAGCGCGCGAGTGCCTGGTCGAAGCAGGCGAGCGTCTCGCTCGTGGCGCCCGAATAGGAGACGCACACGACGCGGTCCTCGTCGGTGACCCAGCCGGGCAGGTCGTAGCCCTTCACGGCGACGACGGGCGCCTGCACGTCGGCAGCAGCCGGGAGCAAGTCGGCGCCGACACCGGAGCCACCCATGCCGCACACGACGAGCGTGCGGGGCGTCGCGCCGCGATCTCCGGGCCAGCTGGTCGCGATCTCGTCACGCACGGCTTCGGCGCGGGCGAGGCCGTCGGCGAGCTGCGCCGGCATGGCGGCAACGGTGCCGAGCATGTCGGAGATGTCATGGGCGAGGAGTGATTCGAGCGAGGCGGTCGTCATGCGAGCGACCCTATCGCGCCACCCTGCAGCTCGCCCAGCACGCGTGCGAAAACCTGCGCGCAGCGTCGCTCAGCGTTTGATGGAAGTGGGGACCGGCGCCACGACGCTCCCTGCGGGAACGTTCTCGGCCGGCTCGACCCGTGCGCGCTCGCCGATGATCGAATCCACGACCGTCGCCTCGCGGCCGATGAGGGCGCCTTCCAGCACGACGGAGCCGCCCACGTAGGCGCCATCCTCGACGATCGCGAACGAGCCGATCGACGTGCCGGGACCGAGCTCGGCGCCGTCGGCGACCTTCGCCTCGGGGTGCACCCAGGTGCGGTAGTCGTAGCTGGGCTCGATGCCTTCGATGCGCCCGGCGAGCGCATCGGCGTGCGCCGCCCGGTACGACTCGTGGGTGCCGATGTCGTTCCAGTAGCCGTCGGAGCCGATCGCGTGGAGGCCCTTGCCCACGAGCTGAGGGAACACCTCGCGCTCGATGTTCACGCGAGCGCCCTGGGGCACGAGCTCGAACACGGCGGGCTCCAGGACGTAGGTGCCGGCATTGATGAAGCGGTCGTCGCCGGCTTCCTCGAGCGTCGGCTTCTCCAGGAATGCGAGCACCTCGTGGTCGTCGCCCGTGCGCACGAGTCCGTAGCGCGTCGGGTCCTCCACCGGTGTCAGCGCGATCGTGGCGACGGCGCCGAGTCGTTCGTGCTCGGCGATGAGGCCGGTGACATCGAGGTCGGTGAGCACGTCGCCGTTGCACACGAGCAGGCGCCGGTCGGCGATCCCGAGCTCGCGCGCGGCGAACGCGATGGCACCAGCGGTGTCGAGAGGCTCGGGCTCGAGGGCGTACGTCAGCTCCATGCCGAGCGCTGCGCCGTCGCCGAAGTAGCGGCGGATCTCATCCGGCAGGAATCCGCAGGCGAACGTCACCGCGACGACGCCGTGGCGCTGCAGGAAACGCAGCTGGTGCTCCAGGAACGGCACGCCCAGGATCGGCAGCATCGGCTTGGGCCGCGTGTCGGTGAGCGGCTGCAGGCGTGTCCCGCGACCGCCGACGAGGATGATCGCGTGCATCAGTGCTCCGAGCCGGCGGCGGCAGCGCCGGATTCGTCCTCGGCGCGACGTCGCGGCGTGCCGACGACGGAGCCGGGCCGACCGATGCCCTCGTAGGCGAGCCCGGCGTGGGACGCCTGCGTCTGGGTGAACAGGTTGCGACCGTCGACGAGCAGCGGGGTGCGCAGCGCCTCGCGCACGCGCACCAGGTCGAGCTCGGCGTACTCGGGCCACTCGGTAATGAGGACCGCGGCGTCGGCGCCGTCGAGCATGTCCATCGGGTCGTCGAAGATCTCGACGTTGCGCAGCAGCGGACGTGCGACCTCGTTGGCGACGGGGTCGTGCGCGCGGACGATCGCACCCTCCGCCAGCAGCCGGGAAGCGATGACGAGGCTGGCCGCCTCCCGCATGTCATCGGTGCCGGGCTTGAAGGCGAGCCCGAGCAGTGCGATCGTGCGGCCGTTGAGCGAGCCGAGGTGCTTCTTGAGCTTCGCCACGAGGCGCCGCTTCTGCAGCTCGTTGACCTCCATCACCGCGTTGAGGATCTGGAAGTGGTAGCCGCTGTTGCCGGCGAGCTGCTTGAGCGCCGAGACGTCCTTGCCGAAGCACGAGCCGCCGAAGCCGATTCCCGCGCGCAGGAAGTGTCGCCCGATGCGTTGGTCCAGGCCCATGCCCTCGGCGACCTGCAGCACGTCGGCGCCCGTCTCCTCGCACACGTTGGCGATCTCGTTGATGAAGCTGATCTTGGTCGCGAGGAAGGCGTTGGAGGCGACCTTGATCATCTCGGCCGTCGCCACGTCGGTCCGCACGATCGTGGATTCCAGCGGTGCGTGCAGCTTGGCCATGCGCTCGACTGCCTCGGCGTCGTCGCCGCCGATCACGACGCGGTCGGGGGACATGAAGTCCGCGATCGCGTCGCCCTCCTTGAGGAACTCCGGGTTGGAGACGTAGCGCACGTGGCCGAGGCCGCGTGCATCGAGCAGTGCCTGCATGCGGGCGCCAGTGCCCACCGGCACCGTCGACTTCATGGCGAGCACGACGTTGCCGGTGTCAGCCGGCAGCTCGTCGATCACCTGCTCCACGCGGGAGAGGTCGGCATCGCCGGAGTACATGGGCGGCGTGTTGACGCAGACGAACACGATCGAAGCGCGCTCGGTGACGTCGCGGATGTCGGTCGTGAAGGTGAGGCGCTGCGCGTTGCGCTTCACGAGGTCGGCGAGGCCGGGCTCGTAGATGGGGATGCGTCCGGCGCGCAGGTCCTCCACCTTCTCGGGAACGATGTCGCGGCAGACGACGTGGTAGCCGAGTTCGGCGAAGCAGGCTGCGGAGACGAGGCCGACGTATCCGACGCCGACCACTCCGATCACGGGCGAGGTAGTCATGCCCGAACCCTACCCCGGGATCCGCGATTCGACCGTCCGTGGGCGTGCGCAGGGGCCGGGCGCCTGCTCAGGCGGGCGGCACGTGCAGGCGGGTGACGCGCTCGCAGTCGCGGGCGACGATGTCCTCGGGCTGCGCCAGGACCGAATCGATGCCGGCGCCGCAGGAGATGCGATCGACCTTGGAGTCGAAGCGGGTGAGGTCCGCATGCTGGGCACCGGCGCCCAGGCGCGGCGCATCGGCGCGGGCGGTGCCCTTGTACCAGCCGATGCCGCGGGGCCCGACCAGGACGGCCTGGAACCACGTCGCGGAGCGATTGTCGGCGGCATCGCGCACCTGCGTGAACACGCCGTGCCAGCCGGCACCGAGCGGGAGCATGACCGCCCCCGGGCTCGAGATGGAGCGCCAGGCGCCCCAGGTCCCGCGCTCGGTGGCGAAGCGCACCTGCGTGGCCGCGACATCGTCGGTGGCGCCGACGCTGACGGTGAGACTGCGTCCGCGGAACACCTGCACCGGCATCGACACGCGCAGGATCGTCGGGCGCGTTCGGTCGCCGCTGCCGGCGCCGCCGCCGTTCACGACCGGGCCGGTCGGGGTCGGCTCGACGGGTGCGGGATTGGTCGGCGTGGGCTGCGGCTGCGGCTGCGGCTGCACGACGACCGGCGCGGCGACGCGCTGGATCGTGACGCCGCGCGCGGCGGACACGTTGCCGGCTGCGTCGCGGACCTCAACGGAGATCGTGTGCGCACCGATGCGGTCGGTGAGCGTCCAGGCAACACTCGTAGCGTTGGCCCGCCATGCGCTGGCCGCGCCGTCCTCGATGATGCGCAGGTCGCGCACGCCGACGTTGTCGGTGGCGGCGATGGAGAGCGTCACGTCGCGCGCCGGGGCGGTGATCGACGAGGGCGCGCCGAGCTGCGTCACGGTCGGCGGCGTGGTGTCCGCCACGACGGCGGTTGCCGTGCCGCCCATGGGTCCGCCACCTTCGCTGTCAGCGCCCGCATCGGAGTAGCCGGCCGGGGGCGTCATCGCGATGCGCCCCTGCGGGAGATGGAAGACGCCTGCGCGATCGACGGCCATGCCGTGGATCGGATCGTCATCGCGGGAGATCGCAGTGATGGTGCCGCGGTTGGCACCGTCCTGGCTGAATCGTCGAACCTCGATCGTGCCGCCCGCGATGCCGGCGTACTCGCCGTTGGACGCGTAGCAGGAGGTGTTCACCACGAGCAGCTCACCGCGCGGTGAGAGCGCGACGTCGTAGGGCGCCGCGAGCCAGCCGGTCCCCTCGCCACCGAAGCAGCCACCGCCACGCGACGGGTCGGTCTGCGCGGTGTTGTAGCCGATCGCGCGCACTGCCGAGTAGCTGCCGTCAGCGGCGCGGTCGAAGCGCTGGACGCGGGAGTTGTTGATGTCGGCGACGAAGACGCGTCGTCCATCGGCGGTCACCGTCAGACCGCCGAAGCTGCCGTGCGCGTCACCGAGCGCCCACGAGTAGGAGACCTTGCGACCGAAGCGGGTGACGAGCGACCCGTCGGGCCGATACTTGACGATGGCGTTGTCGGTGCACTCGGTGCTGCCGTCCTGGCAGGTCCACAGTCCGGCCGACAGGTAGATGTTGCCCTCAAGATCGGTGGTGATGAACTGGCCGCGAGCCTTGTACACCGCGGCGCCGCCGCCGGACCCCGGGAAGTTCGCGAGCGACCACTCGGCCTGCGAGCGTGCCAGGTAGCTGCCGTCGGCCTGGCGATCGAAGCGGTACACCGTGAAGTTGGAGTAGCGCACGACGTAGACGAAGGAGCCATCCGGCGAGGGCGCGACGTCGCTGGCGCGGTAGTTGGCACCGTTGCGGTCGAAGTCGAGCGGGATGCGACCGACCTTGGCGCCGGCCTGGTCGAGGATCGCCACGTTGTGGTCCCAGTACTCGGTGCCGTCGGCGCGGCCGCTGCGCGAGCAGGCGAGGTACAGGCGCCCGGCGGCATCGAGCTGGCCGGAGCCGCGCTCGGCGTTGTCGCGCGTGTCGGCGGGGTTGCCACCGCCACACGCCTCGGCGCGTGCGGCCCAACCGGCAGCAGATGCACCGGAGGGCAGGGCCACGAGGGCGAGGAGGCAGAGCAGGAGGAGTGCAGGGAGGCGCGTCACTCCTCTATCGAACACCGGTTTTTGCAGATCGTCAATACAATCTGGCTACCGGATCGAACGAGAGCTACGTGAGCGGCTTCACGCCGTCGGCGATGGCGAGCATCGTCTCGTTCGTGAGCTTGTCGAGCACCGTGTTGGAGACCCAGTA
This sequence comes from Thermoleophilia bacterium, assembly GCA_025964455.1. Next base: position 5,442 of record JAOPYU010000075.1, read on the forward strand.
CGTCCCCGCACCCTGGCGCCAGGCGACCATGTGCAGCTTGGTGCCGTTGAAGTACAGCTGATACGTGCGACCGTCCGGGCGGCGGACCTCACGGGTCGCGCCTTCCAGGATCGGCGGGTTCGGCCAGCTCGTCGCCTGCACGCCGTAGTAGTCGAAGTCGCTGATCTTCGCGACGAGGCGGTAGGCGTCGTAGATGGTCTTGGTGCCACGCCCGATGCTGAACTGGTACTGGTGGACCTCCTGGAAGGTCGACCCCGTCGCGCGCACCGTCGGGTACATGATCGGCAGGCCCTTGGTCGTGACGTCGAGGAACTCCTCCCGACCGTAGTTCGCGTCGACCGTCACGTTCGCCGACGACTTGTCGGGCACCACGTTGCCCGAGTAGTCCTCGCCGCCGGTCGGGCCTTCGTCGGTGCCGACGGTCCCGTCGTTGGTCCCGGCCCCGCCCAGCTGGGTGCCGGTGCGCCCGACCACGACGAGCAGCTTGGTGGTGAAGGCGTTGGAGGCGTCCTTGGCCGCGACCGTCGCACCCTCGATGCGCGAGGCGAGCGCGTCCGCCGCGGGCTCGTCCGCCGGCGTCCCGTAGAACACCTTGGTGCTCGCGTAGGTCTGCGCGTCGGCGTTGGCCTGCGTTGGATCGACCCGGTACCCGGCCGTCGACAGCTGCTGGGCCATGGTGCGCGCCACGCCGCTCGTGCCGGAGCCGTTGAGCACCTTCACCGTGACCGTCGAGGGCGCGGGAGCCACGGGCGCCGCCTCGTCCTCCGCCTCGGTCGCGTCGGGGGTCTCATCCGTTGCGGTCACGGGCCGCTTGCCGACCAGCTGGTCGGCCGACTTCTCCCGCGCGTCGGCGCTCGGGGCGAGGAACGCCTTGACCGCCGCATCCATCTTTGCCTGGTCGAAGACGACGATGCTGGCACCGTTGCTGGCCTCGCCCACCTCGCCGTCGTACTCGACCGTGAACACGTCCTTGGAGTCGAGCGCGAGCCCGAGCCGCAGGTAGTCGTAGAGCACGCGGACGTCGATGTCGTTGCCGCCGCCCGCCACGACCTCGGTGTTCTTGCGGAAGACACGGAACAGCCCCGGCACGTTCTTGGAGAGGCTCGACTTCGCGACCTGCTTCTTGAGCCCCGCGAGCACCAGCTGCTGGCGCGCGATGCGGTGGAAGTCCGTGTCGTTGTGGCGGTAGCGCGCGAAGTCGAGCGCGTCGCGCCCGCCGAGCAGCTGGTACCCCGGCTTGATGTCGATGTCGTCGTAGCCGGTGTTGGGCGGGTTGAAGTACGTGTGGTCGACGTCCACCCAGACGCCACCGAGCGTGTCCACGACGCCACGGAAGCCCGTGAAGTCGACGTTCATCACCATGTTCACGTCGAGGCCGGTGATCGACTTGATCGTCTTGACCGACAGGGCAGGGCCACCGTCCGTGTACGCGTCGTTGATCTTCTTCTCGCCCTGGCCCGGGATCTCGACGTAGAGGTCGCGCGGGAACGACAGCATGCTGATCGTCTTGCGCTTCGGGTCGAGGCGCACGAGCAGCATCGTGTCGCTGCGCTGGGTCTTGTCCTCGACCGAGTACTTCCGCTGGTCGCTGCCGAGCAGCAGGATGTTGGTCGGCTTGCCCGGGAGCGGCTTGACGAGCTGGTCCTGCGCCGCCTGCATCTGCGCCGTGCGCGGCGTGACGAGGTCCGCGATCTCGTGCTTGGCGTAGAAGAACGCCGCCGCGACGGCACCGAGCAGCACGGCGAGCGCGACGAGCAGCACGAGGCCGAGCCGACGGAGCGCACTGCGCGTGCGGCTGCGCGGATCCGCAGCCTGCGGGGCCGAGACGTCGTCCTGTGCGAACACCGGGCGATCGCGTGTGGGGGGAAGAGGCGACATAAGGGGCGGAGCGGGACCGCCGTTCGGCGACGATCTACCGAAAACGATACCGCACCCGTCCACGACGCCGCGTCGCGCGGCTCAGGAACTGCTAGAGAAGCGAGCGGTGTTCGTCCGCGTTCTGCTCGTCGCGGGCGTACTCGTTCGGCACCCGACCGGCGAGCTGCTCGGCGTCGGCGGCCACCGAGTGGAGGAAGTCGAGCAGGGCGAGGCGATAAGCGCGCAGCGAGCGGATCGAGACCTTCTCCGCGGGCCCGTGGTGTCCGGAGCCGATCGGCCCGAACTCGACGCTGGGGATCCCCCGCTGGAGGAAGTAGGTGCCGTCGTTGGTGCCGTCGCGCCCCACGAGCTGGACGTCACCTTCGGCGTGGCCGCGGATCGCCTCGCGCAGGCGGATCAGGAAGGGGTCCTTGGTGTCGACCTTCGCCGGCGGGCGACGGAAGGTCTCGATCACGCGGCAGCCCGGCACGGCGAGTGACATGAGCTCCTCGCGCACGCGCTCTACCGGCTGCTCCGGCAGGTAGCGGATGTCGACGTCGAGCACGCAGCGCTCCGGCACCTGGTTGATGCGATCCCCGCCGCTGATGCGGCCGAGGTTGATGGAGGGGCGATCGTAGAACCTCGAGCTCTCCTGCGCGAAGGGCAGCAGCTTGAGGCGGTCGAAGATGTCCATCGCGCGCTCGATCGCGTTCACGCCGAGCCACGGTGTGGCGCCGTGCGCGCCGCGCCCCTCCACTTCGATGCGCACGTCGAGCACGCCCTTGGCCTGGATCCCGACGTGCAGGTCGGTCGGCTCGCCGCACACGACGAAGTCGCCGACCAGGCCGCGGTTGACCGCAGCCTCGGTGCCGCGGATCTCCTTGGGCTTGTCGTCTTCCTCGTCCGGTACGCAGAGCAGGCGCACGCGGATCGGCAGCGGCGGATCGAGCGCGGCGAGGTCTGCCATGACGCAGAACATCGCGGCGGTCGCGCCCTTCATGTCGTACGCGCCGCGGCCCCAGAGGAACTCCGAGTCCACGTGCGGGATGAACTGCTCCTTCTTGCCCGGCACCACGTCGAGGTGGGCATGGAGCACCACGGTGACGGGGCCCTCGCCCACGGTCGCGTCGAGGATCGGCAGGCCGTCGAGGTCGAAGGTGCGCGCCCGCAGGTCGTGCCCCTCGAGCCACCCCAGCGCGAAGTCGGTGCAGGTTCGGATGCCGTCGTCGTGGGAGCTGTCGAAGCTGATCAGGCGCTGGGCGACCTGCAGTTCGTCGGCCGAGCATGGCGCGATGGCGCAGGCGTCGGTGGGCACGGCGAGCTGTTCTGGATGGAGCGTCACGAGGGGTGAACCGTATCCGATCGGCGGTGGGTGCTAGGCGACCGAGGCGCGGAAGCGCCGGACGATGGCGGTGCCGCCTGCGCGAACCCGCACCTCGACGGTCACGCGCTCGCCGATGCGCAGGCCACGGCTCAACCTCGCGTCGTAGGCGAACCAGCCGCGGCGTGGCGAGCCGGTGCCGCGCAGGTGCGAGGTGCGCGGGAGGGAGCGTCCGGAGTGGAGCACGCGCGTGCCGACGCGCACGATCACCTGCACGTTGGCGCTCGGCTCGGTGGCGGCGTAGCCGATGCGCAGGCGCGCCGATCGACCACCCGCGCGGACGGCGCCGCTCGTGACCCAGGCGCCGAGGCGCGGTGCGATGCGATAGGTGCGGGGCGCACTCGTGACGAGCTGGCCCTCGCCGTTGCGCGCGACGACCTGCCAGCGGTAGGTCCCGCTGCGCCACGCACTGGTCGGATGTGCAAGCGCCCGTGCACCCGCGGCGACGGCGCGGTCGTGGCGTGCGCCACCACCTGTCAGCAGCACCTTGGCGGAGCTCCAGCCGGCCGGCAACGACCAGGCCAGCACCGGCGGTGCCCCGACGAGTCCGCCGGCACGAGGCGCGTCGAGGCGGGCGCCGTCGAGGCCGGGACCGCCACCCTCGGCGGCTCCGATCGCGAACATGGCGGCGTTGGCGTTGAGGATGCCGCCGGAGACGGTGCGGCTCCGCAGCGAGCTGGTCGGCACGACGCTCGAGATGAGCCGGGCTCGCAGGTCGGCGGCCGTCGCCTCGGGGTGGGCTGCCGCGATGAGCGCGGCGGCGCCGGATGCGTAGGGCGCCGAGAACGAGGTCCCGGTGACGGTGCGGTAGGCATTGCCCGGCGCAGCGGTGAGGATGCCTTCGCCGGGCGCGGCGATGTCGACGCCGGTCGCTCCGTAGTTGGACCACGACGACCAGTTGCCGAGCCGCGAGCTGCTCGTCACCGACAGGATGCCGGGCAGCTCGTAGCCGGACGGAAAGTCGGGCGTCTCGGGCGCGTCGTTGTTCATGCCCTGGCCGGCGGAGTCGCCGTTGCCTGCGGCAGCGATGACGATCGTGCCCTTGGCGTTGGCGTAGGCGATGGCGTCGAGTTCGGCCTGGGAGAAGCAGGAGGTGGTGCCGCCGCAGCCGAGCGAGATGTTGATGACGTCGGCACCCTCGTCGGCCGCGTAGCGGATCGCTGCGAGGTAGCCGCTCATCGAGAAGCCGCCGGCAGAGTCGCGGAACACCTTGAGCGGCATGATCCGCGCGTCGGGTGCGAGCCCGGCCATGCCGGCACCGCTCGCGGCGATGATGCTCGCCACCGCCGTGCCGTGGCCGACGCGGTCGACCTGGGCGCCAGTGCTCGAGCCCGAGAAGTCGCGCCCGGGCAGCACCCGACCTGCGAGGTCGGGATGGGATGCGTCGACGCCGGTGTCGATGACGGCCACCACCGCGCCGGCACCGGTGCCGACCTGCCACGACTCGGGGCCGTCGACGTCCTGGTCGCTCGACTGGGACAGCGCCCACTGGTCGCCGATGCGGGGTGCGCCGACCGGGCCGTTGCGCAGCTCGGTGCCGCCGACCGTGGACCCGATGCCGTCGTCGTGGGAGCCGGGCGCGTCGGCCGTGCCGGTTCGTGCGCCCGTCGCCGGGGCGGGATCCTCGGGCGCGTCGGGGGTGTCGTAGGGAAGTCGCGGGAGCACCGGCTCCACCGCGGTCGCGCCGACGTCCGCGAAGGCGGCTTCGGCCTGACGCGCTGCGACCTCGTCGCCGAGGTCGACCTCGTGCCATCCCCCGGCGAGTTCGGCGCCGGCCTTGCCGCCGCCCAGGCGTCGCGCAGCGGTGTCGAGCTTGGCTGCCGAGGCCCCCTGCACGAGCCAGCGTTCGTGCGTGCCCTCGAACACGAGCCGGTCAGGGGCTGCCCCGCCTCGACCGCCGACGCCGGCAAGCTGCGCCACGGCTACTGCCATGCAGAGCAGCAGTCCGAGCGCGAGCACGGAGCGCGCGAGTCGACGACGCGGGGGGCGCAACATGCACTGCGCATCGGCAGCGAGGCCTCTGCGCTTGAACCCGCTTCAGGTCAGTCCAGCTGGGCGGTGTCGTGCACGAGCTGGCGAGCAGCAGCGTGGGTCGACTTGCCACCGGCCAGCCAGGCCTCGAGCTGCCGGCTGGCACCGGTCCGATCAAGCATGCCGGCGACGCCGTCGAACCACTCCTTGGCACCGAGCCGGGTGGCGACGGATTCGGTCCGGTCGAGCATCCGGGCGACCAGGTGCCGGGTCGGCACGAGGGTGTCGGTCTCGAAGTCCACCATCTCGCCATCGAGGCCGTGGCGAGCGGCGCTCCACCGGTTCTCCTCGATGAGCAGCTGCGGCACGAGTGGCGGCAGCGGCACGCCGGCGTCGAAACGGTCACCGTGCCATGCGACGAGCGCCTGGATGAGCGCGGCGAGCGCCGTGGTGTCGCGCAGGCGACTCTGTGCATCGCAGATGCGGATCTCGATGGTGCCGAAGTCGGGGTGCGGGCGCACGTCCCACCACACGTAGGTGTGGTCGGGGATGAGGCCGGTGCGGGCGCCGCGGTCGAGCAGCGCCTGGTACTCGTCCCAGCCACCCGGCATCGCCGCGGGCATGCCGCTGCGCGGGAAGGCGTCGAACACCTTGATCCGCGAGGACTGCAGGCCCGTGGTCGCGCCCTGCCAGAACGGCGAGTTGGCGCTCAGCGCGAGCAGCAGCGGCAGGTCGGTGCGGATGGCGTTGAAGACGTAGGCGCACTTGTCGGCGGAGTCGACTCCGACGTGCACGTGCATGCCGAAGATGAGCTCGCGCCGCGCAACCCACTGCAGCCGCGCGACGATGTCGCGGTAGCGCTGCTGGTCGGTGATGAGCTGGTCCTCCCAGCCCGAGACCGGCGTGGTACCGGCCGAGGCGACGACGGCACCTGCCTGCTCCGCGGCATCGAGCACCGTGCGGCGCAGTGCACGCAGGTCCTCGTGCGCGGTCGAGATGTCCTTGCACACGACGGTCGAGGTCTCCACGACGCTCTGCATGAGCTCGTGCTTGACCTGCGCGCCGCGCCCCTCGGGCAGCGTCGCGAGCAGGGCATCGACCACCGGCACGAGCTCCATCGTCTCGGGATCGAGGAGCTGGAACTCCTCCTCGACGCCGAGCGAGTACGCCGTCGAGGTACCGAATCCACGGATCCGGCGGGCCTGGGTGCTGGTGCTTGCGGCAGTTACGACCATGAAGTGACGGTTTCCCGCCACCTACTCCGAGCAAACGCGACGCGGGGCCAATGGCATGGCCGTGGCGACCGATTCGCAGGGCGCATCTCAGGCCTCGGCGAGCGCCGCGATCGTCTCCGGGGTGGTGCCACAGCAGCCGCCGACCAGTGACACGGGAAGGTCGGCGACCAGCTCCATGGTCGCATCGCGCCAGTCCTGGGGCCGGGCAAGTGGCCACGTCGTCGACTGGCCGGGCGCGCGATCGAACGGCACCCCGGCGCTCGGCATCACCCATGCTCGCTCGCGCAGCTCGCACAGCTCGCTGAGCAGGGGGCGCAGCCCGGTCGGCCCTTCGCAGCAGTTGAGGCCGACGTGCACCTCCTCCGGGGCGTCGGCCGCGAGCTCGAGCACCCAGCGCTGCGCGGCGGCGCCGACGCTCGGTGCGACGGAGCAGCCGAGGCGCACGTCGACGTCGCGGACACCGGCTGCGACCTCCGCCCACGCCGCCAGGAAGGCGTCGGCGATCGAGCGATCGGTGATCGTCTCCACCTGGATGCCCCTCGCCCCGTCGTCGAGCAGCAGCTCCAGGTCGCGCCAGTAGTCGCGCGGCTCGTCCGAGCCGGGGCCGATCGTCGCGGCCACGAGGATCTCGCCGCTCGACACCGTCGCGGCCGCCTCGCGCGCGCACGCGAGTGCAGCGAGCTGCAGCTGGGCGCGACGGCGCTCGCTCGAGCGCATCCAGGCGAGGAATGCGTTGGTCTGGAGGGACGTCGCGCCAGCGTCCAGGTACGCGACGTGGGCGGCGATGACGACGGCGGGCTCGCGCAGGCACAGGTCATCCGCGGTCTCGTCGCCTCGCAGATGCCGCTCGAGCAGCGTTCCGTATGCCCCGTCGTGGATGCGCATCGCCGTGACGCTATCGGGTCGCGATGGGTAGGGCAGGGCGATGCCGAGATCAGACACGCCGGTCAGGACGCCACGCTGGAGCCACGAAGTCGTCGAGGAGACGCTCGACGGGGCACGCCTGCTCACGGTGAGCGTGGTGGATCGCACGATCCATGGCTGGTGGGATCAGCTGGCACGCGACTGCCGCATCCCGGCGCGGCGCTGGCGACGGTGGTGGCCCCACGGGACTGGCCCGGTGGTGGCGATGATCGAGGGCCGTCCAGCCTTCGACGAGGCAGCATGGACCCAGTTCGCCTCGCTTGTGCCGGGCGCCGTGGTCCTGCGGCGCCGGACCGCCGAGGCCTTCGGCATCGCGCCCGGTGAGCTCGCGCCTCCGGGGAGGGGCCCGGGGCGGCTGGCCGACCTGGTCGATGCCAGACGTCGCCGCGGCCACCTGCGGCGGAGCGAGCGCCGGCTGGAAACGGATCTCGCGACGATGCGCGCGCGCCTCGACGCCCAGCTGGACGCCGCGCTCGCCGACGGCGACGACGGGACACCCGTGGCGTCCTTGCCGGCGTACGCACTGGCGGCCCGGATTGCAGCGCTGGTCGCGACGGGCGATCTCTGGGCTCCGGCGGGGATCGTCGATGTCGCGGGTGGCGAGGCGACCGCGACGCTCATGCGCCTGCTCGTCGCGGCCGGGCGCAGTCCGGGGGCGGCACTGCTCGACGCAGCGCAGCTCAGTGCGGGCGGCGGCCGCGCAGTTGATCCGTCCATGGACGCGCTCGCCGCCCTCGCCGAACTGTCACGCGATGCTCGGCGCGATGCGCTCGCCGAGCTGCTCGCGGGGCGCGTCGGGTGGCGCGCATGGCGAGACCTGCTCCTGGAGGCCCCGCCCCTGCGTGACGATCCCGATGCGGTCCTGTCATCCGTCGACGCGCTCGCCGCGGCTCGGGATCGACCGCCGATCGACCCACTCCCCCTCGACGACCTCGCACCGCCCCTGCGTGACGCGGCGCAGCGCGCGCGTCGACTGACATCGCTGCGCGAACAGGTCACGCGTGACCGCGCCGAGCTGCACGCCGGCATCCGAGCGTTGGCGACGCACCTCGCCGAACGCCTCGTACAGGCCGGTTCACTTCCCGATGTGGACGCCGCCTTCGACCTGCACCTCGACGACCTGCTCGCGCTCGCTCGTGGCACGACGACTCCGTCAGCGACGCGGCTGCAGCCGGGAAGCTCCACGCGAGGATCGTCCGCGGACCAGCTCCCTGCGCGTGGCCTCGACGGCGTCCTGCGCGGCATTCCCGCCAGCACCGGGGTCGCGACCGGACCGTCCTGCGTGCTGGACGAGCCCACGCTCGATGCACCACTCGATGGCGCCATCCTGGTCTGCCGCGTGACCGACCCCGCCTGGATGCCGCTTCTGGCGCGCTGCGCGGGGCTCGTGACCGAGCGGGGCGGCCCGCTCTCGCACGCGGCGATCGTCGCACGCGAGCTGGGTATCCCCGCCGTGGTCGGGGTCGCCGGCGCCCGCAGCGCCCTTCGCGACTGCCTGAGCGTCACCGTCGATGGCGGTGCCGGCACGGTGTCGCGAGCCCCTGACGGGTCCCCCTAGGCACTCGGCGCAGGCCGTGCGACCGTGGAAGTGCTGCGAGCTGGAAGCTCGCCTCGCCGCCGACCACACCGCCAGGGAGGGAACCATGTTCTCGCGATTGCTGCACGTCCTCGTGCTTGGCCTGCTCATGTATCGACCGCGTCCGACCGCGCCGACGAGCGGACCACCCGTCGCGCCGCCCGGCGTCGACGATGACGATCACTTCCCGCCGATCGGCTCGCCAGACGGACCGATCGAGATCGACATCGACCCGATCCCGGTCGGGACGATCCGACCGGACCATCCGCCGACGGCGCCGCCCGGCCACACCGGCCCGTGGCCGCCCGTGGCAGACGGTCCGGGTGGCACGCCGCCGCCGCCCACCGGCCCGCCCGGGTTCGAAGGCACGTGGCCGCCGCGCGAGATCACGCGTCCGGGCCTGATCCCGACCCGCCCGAGCCTCGGCGACCGCATCCGCGAACTGATGCAGGCCGTCCGCGACCTGAAGGTGGATCCCCGCATGGTGCAGATGCGCATGGATGTCCAGCAGGGGCAGGCAGCCGACGGAGCGGACACGCTGCCGGATGGTGCCGTCCGCTGAGTCTTCAGGTGCAGGGCGCGGGCGCCGATGTCGCACCGGATGGACGTCTCCGCAACCTCGCCCGCGCTCCTGCTCGCCGTCGCATGCGCGACGATCGGTACCGTGCTGCTGCTGCATGCGCGGGTGCAGTCACGGCTGCTGCGCGCCCGCATCGCGACCGGTGCGGGTACGATCGTCATGGATCCGATGACGGGCCTGTTCTCGGCCGATGCCGCGTGGCAGTGCGTTCGGGCCGAGGCGAGCCGCGCGGCACGCCTCGCGCGACCGCTCGATGTGTGGGTCGGCATCGCCCCCGACTCCGCGACGCTCGACGTGGCGGGTCGCGAGGTGCTGTTCGGCCTGCCGCCGGGCGCCATCGGTGTCCGCGTGGCACCGGACTGCGTGTGCGTGGTCACCTGTGCGGACCAGGGCGCCGTCCCCGAACACCTAAGCGATGAGCTGACCTGGACCACGCGACGCGTGCCGCTCGGCGAGGACGCTGCACTCGAGGCGTTCTCGATCGTCTCGGAGGTGCGCGATGCTGCCTGATCCCGCACTGGTCGCGCTCGGCGTCGCAGGCGGCGGCCTGCTCGCTGCCGGCCTCGTCGCACAGTTGCGCACGCACCGCGTGCGGCGACGATGGGCGGAAGTCGGACTCGGCCTCGAGGAGCGCGCGACGGGGCTCGCCTCGCTGACCGCGATTCCCGTCCTGTTCCCTGCCGAGCTCGACACGGCCCGAGCCACGGGGACCACGCTGGCGGTGCTGGTGATGCGCCGGTTCGGCGAACACCCGGAAGGATTCGGCCGGCGACTCGCCCAGGCCACCCGTGCCCACGAGACCGGCTGGCGGATCGACTACGACCTGTTCGCCGTGACCATCGTGGTCGCCGACCGCGACGAGGCCGTGCTGGCCGCGGCGCGCCTCGGCCGTGCAGCCTGCGGCAACGAGCCTGCGGGCGACCTGCGCATCGGGATCGCGACCTGCCCCGCCGACGCCGACGACATGTTCGATGCGATCGACGTCGCGATGCGGCGGATGCGCGGCTTCGGGATCGTCGACGCCGTCGCCAGCCGCCTCCGCGAGCTGGACGAGGGCCCCTCGCTCGCCGCCATCGAGGCCGTCTGACGCCCCCGTCCTGGATCTGGTTACGTTGACCGCACCAGGTGCGGCTCACGTCACCGAAATCATGGGAGTTCAGCCACCCATGTAGAGGATGCGTCGCACCTCGAAGCGCGTGGCGCGCCAGACGAGACGTGCATTCACGAGCAGCCACGCGACCCCGAGTAGCGGCAGCAGCGGCACCGGCGCATCGAGCAGCACCGCGGCACAGAGCACCGCGCCCAGCGCGGCGGCGGTCCGCCCGAGCGGCAGCCACAGCAGGTGCGCGAGCCCGAGCAGCAGCCCGAGCGCGACCACGTCGACCATGCCGATCAGCCACGTCGACCCTGCGGCCGGCAGGTGCAGGACGAGCAGGTCGAGCCGCGTCAGCAGGTCCGGATCGATGGTGAGCAGTGGGGCGACGCTGGCGTCTGGTGCCCCGCCGGTCCCGCCGCCGTCGAGCAGGTCGTGCGTGACACCGCGCTCGACGCTGTGCAGGTCCGAGACGCCGGCTGCGAGCAGCATCGGCATGAGCCACACGGCGCGTCGCACCGCGCGTGCGGCCGCGATGCCGAGGAGCGCCGCTCCCGGGGCGCTCGCGAGGGCGCCGGCGACGACATCACCTCGTGAGACGAGCAGCCCCCCGAGCGCGAGCAGCATGGCCGCGGCCCCCAGGAGCGGCAGTGCGCTGATGCGGGCGAGGGGCGCGAGCGCGGCGCACATCACGACGAGTGCGACGAGGACCGGTCCGACCAGCAGCGCATCACCGGCAGCGCCGGTGGTGGCGTCGAGCACGACGCTGCGCCACGACTCGGACGACGCGAGCCCGACCATCCCGACGAAGGCGGCGACGCCCGGGACGATCCGGCGCACGAGCACCGGCCACCGTGGCCCGTGGCGATCGGCGTCCACGAACAGCGCATCGAGGTCGCGCGCCAGCTCGCCAGCTGCACGGGCGCGCGCATCGATGCGGGGAGTGCCCTCCCCGGAGCGAGGGGCGCCGGACGTGCCAGCCAGCGGTGCGTGCTGCGACATCTCCCGAGTGTTCGGCATCGCGGTCCCCTCGCTTGACCCTTCCCCCGGATGCAAAGCTGTCCGCATGCGCTCGCCGCTCGCCATCGTGTCCATCCTCGTCGCCGCAACCGTCGTCGCCGTCGCGTGCGGCGGCGATCGGGAAGCGCCCCGACGCCCGGACGCGCCAGCACCGGAGCGCGATCGCGCAACGGGCACGGCGAGCACGCGAACAGCGAAGGACACCTGCGGCGCACCGCCCGGGACGGCACTGCTCGGCGCGACGGTCCCGCTCGACCGTGCGCGTCGGGCCATCGACGCTGCGGCAGCTGCCCGCACCGGGGCGGGCTCGCGGTTCCACCTCCAGCTCGCGGTCGACATCGCGCGGCTGCCGACGGCGACTGCGACGCTCTCGGGTCGCCGTCTGGCGGACAACTCGAGCACGGCTACCATCGACTGGGAGGGCGTCGCCGGCGCACTGCTCCCGACCGGCGAGCTGCGCATCGTCGACGACGTGCTCCTGCTGCGCCGCACGTCGGCGCAGCCATGGCGACGACTGGGCAGCGCGTCGGGTGTCTCGCTCGACGTGGGCCGCGAGTTGCTCGACCATCCGTTCCTGCTCCGAACCGTGCGCGCGCGACGCTCGGGCTCCACGACCGTGCTCGCGCTCGATGCGCCCGTCGAGCGGCTGCGTGCCTATGCCACGAGCGAGCGGGCCGGACCCGTCACCGACCTGCTCGCACGCGCGCGCTCGCTGCGCATCGTGGTGCGCGTCACGCGCGGCCAGCTGGTCGGTGATCGCTTCACCCTCGTGGCCCGGATCCCGCCCTCGATGGGCGGGCGCCTCGCCAATCGACCCGTGACGATCCGCGGCGCGACCGGCTACTGCGCCCTTCGGCCCGTCGACCGCAGCGTGATCACCGCGTCCTGACGCGCTCGTCGTCAGCCGTCAGCCGCGCGATCTCCGGGAGCATCACTCGCGTGTACGCGCGCGCACGCGGGAGCGTCACGATCCGGTCGTTCCACCGCACCGCGAGCCCGTGCAGCCCGCCCGGGATCCCCACCCACTCGGCGTCGGCGCCCACCGCCGCCGCACGCTCGACCGCGCGACGCGACGCACGCAGGGATGTGCCGGGCACCAGCGGCAGGCGGTTGTCGAGCGAGCCGTGCACGACGAGCAGCCGCCGCCGACCGATCGCCTCGATCGGGATCTGGTCGGGAAACCACGGCGCCATCGCCACGAACCCGACGATGTCGTCGCCCGCGAGGTTCGCCGCACACGTCGCGCCACCCATCGACAGCGCCACGAGCACGATGCGTCTCGGGGGCACCTCGCGATTCCGCTCATGGGCGAGCGCCGCAGCGACGTCCGCGATGCCAAGGTCGAGGCGGTTCCAGGAGGTGTTGGCGTAGCGCACCTGCACCACGCGCACGTTCGAGCCAACGGCCCGCCGCACCTTCGGGGCGAGCCACGTCATGCTCGTGCTCCACCGCCCGGGGACGGGCGCCGCGGTCCCGCCACCCACCAGCAGCACGGTCGCGTCGGCGGCCTCCGGCCCATTGGTGCGCAGCTCACCGCCGGAGGGCAGCGCGATCGTGTCGTCCCAGGTGAAGTCGTGCATGTTCGTCACAGTACGCGTCAGGGGCGCCGCGGGTTGTACCGCGACGCCCCTGCACTGAACATCTTCGACCCCTGATCAGCGGTCGGGCGTCCACCGAGGCGCTGCCTTCGGCGTGCGGATCAGCACCACGCGGAGCTGGCTGCGGACCATCGAGCCGTTCTTGGTGCTCTTCAGGTACGCCTGGTAGGTGAAGCGCTTCACCCGGAGTCGTCGCTCCGCGGCAGTCAGCTTCCAGACCGTGCCCACGGCGCCACCGGTACCGACGCGCGCCACCTTCAGGTACCGGGTACCCGCGGCGCTCGTCACCTTGATGTAGCTGCGCGAGGTGTCGACCGTCCCGACGTGCGAGGCGTTGATCCTGAACGCGTAGGTCGCGAGCTTGGACGAGGCGATCTTGGTCACCCGCACGCCGCTGTTGACGAGCGCCGCCGCGCCGAGGTTCAGCTGCGATCCGTCGTCGAGCGCGGTGCCGACCACCTGCTTGGAGACGTCCTGGACGGTGTTGGCCTTGCCTTCGGGGTCGATGGCGAAGCTGCGGATCCCGCTCTTGACCTCGCCCTTCCCGTCGGCGGTCGAGGAGACCACCTGCCAGTAGTAGACCGTGCCGGGCTCGAGTGCGAGCAGCACGTCGCCGCCGTACTGGTCCGCGCCGGTCGCCCAGCGGTTGCAGCCCCAGTGGTACGCGCCCTGGTCCATCGCCCAGACGAACTGGCGGCAGTAGCGCACGGTCGTCTTCATCGCCGGATCGGTGGCGAGCAGCACCCACTTGGGCGTCTCCTGCTTGCCGGCCGCATCCTTGCTCGGGTCGAGCTGCACCATGGGCGCGCGCTCGAGGTCGTCGAAGTGGTGGCCGTCTGCGGGCACGACGAGCTTCGCGCCGACGGCGGGCGTCGTCGCCGGAGTCGCCGCGGTCGTCGCCGGCACCGCATCGGCGGCGTGGGCGTTGGGCGCCAGCGCCAGGGCGAGCCCCAGCAACATGACCGCCGTTGCGATCCGCCGCATGCCTGCCGCGTTCGATCGAATCACCGCACCGTGATCCATGGTCTTCCTCCCAGGTTCCGCATGCTCGCCTCCGCTCCCTCCCATGGGACGGTCGACGGTCATGTCCACCCGTACATCGCGCTGGCCGCCTCCGGTGTTGCAGCGAATGTCGCCAGGTCCTCGGATTCTGTTCCGATGGGGCCGCCCCGTGGCCGCCTCTCGGCGCCCCGTGGCCGCACTCACCAGCTCGGATG
>JAOPYU010000076.1 GCA_025964455.1 Thermoleophilia bacterium
GAGCGACTGGGTGATCGACATGGGCCCCGGCGGCGGCCAGCGTGGCGGCAACGTGATCTTCGAGGGGACACCGCGCGACCTGTGCCGTGATCGCACGTCGCTCACCGCCCAGGCGTTGCACCAGGCGCTCAACGAGCAGCCTGCGCCGCAGCGACGTCGCTTGGCGTCAGTCTCCTGACGGGCGCGGCAGGCGCAGGCAGAAGCGCGACCCGACCGGCTCGTTCGGCTCGTACCAGGCATCGCCGCCCTGGGCGCGCGCCAGGTTGCGCACGATCGATAGGCCGAGGCCGGTGCCGGGCACTCCCGCCTCACGCTCGCGGTCGCCGCGCGTAAATCGCTCGAACAGGTGCGGGACGAGCTCGGCAGGCACCCCGGCGCCCTCGTCCGCCACGACGACCTCGACGGTGTCACCGAGCGTCGGCGACACGTCCACGCGGATCGTGCCCGCGCCGTACTTGGCGGCGTTGTCGACATAGTTGAGCACCATCTGGCTCAGGTGCTGGGGATCGACGCATGCACATGCCTCGTCGTCGCCCACGACCTCGACGTCGGTGCGGTCCTGCTCGCGCAGGATCTCGCGGATCGCCTGGGTGACGTGCGTCGGCTCTGCATTGATGTGGGCGCGATCGACCCGCACCCGACTCAGGGTCATGAGGTCGTCGATGAGCCGGCTGAGGCGCTCGGTCTGGCGCTCGATGATCTGCAGAAATTCACGGCGCTGATCGGCGCTCAGCGCCTCGTCCAGCTGGAGCATGGTGCTCGTGAATCCGGCGATCGACGTGAGCGGCGTGCGCAGCTCGTGATTCGCCATTGCGAGGAACTCGTCCTTCGCGCGGTCAGCCGCGGCGAGTTCCAGGTTGGCACGTGCGAGCTCACGCGCCTGTTCGTCGCGCGCCGCGGTGCGCTTGGCCTCCGAGATGTCACGGACGATCTTGGACGCGCCGACGATCGTGCCGTCCGGATCGCGCAGCGGCGAGACCGTCAGCGACACGTCGATGATCCGGCCGTCGCGTGTCAGTCGCCGCGTCTCGTAGTGGTCGACGCGCTTGCCCTGCAGGATCTCGCCGAGCACGTCACGTTCGGTGCCGAGCAGGTCGGGCGGGAACAGGATGGAGATGTGCTGGCCGATCACTTCGTCCGGCTCGTACCCGAACATCCGCTGGGCTGCGGGGTTCCAGCTCGTGATCGTGCCGGAGGTGTCCTTGGAGAGGATCGCGTCGTCGGAGCTCGCGATGATCGCCGCGAGCTGCGCCTCGCGCCGGCGCGCCTCGCGGTGCTGGCCGATGTCACGGATGATCTTGGACGCCCCGATGATCACGCCATCGGCGTCCTTGAGCGGCGAGACGCGCACGGAGACCTCGACGGCGTTTCCGTCCTTGGTGAGGCGCTGCGTCTCGTAGTGCTCCATCTGGTTGCCCTCGAGCACCCGGTCCAGGACGCGCTGGTCCTCACCCTTGAGCGCCTCGGGGATGAGCATCCCGATGTGTGCACCGATCGCCTCCTCCTCCGTGTAGCCGAAGAGGCGCTGGGCGGCAGGGTTCCAGGCAATGATGTGGCCCTGCATGTCCTTGGCGACGATCGCGTCGTCCGAACCATCCACGATACCGGCGAGCAGGGACACGGCCGCCGACACTCGCCTGATGTCGATATGCAGGGGAGAAGGGGCCACGGCTTGCCATGGTAGCTGCGCCCGCAAGCAATCCCGACCCTCACGCGAGTGAATCCACACCAACCTGTCTCGGCGGTCCCACCTTCGAACGGTCGAGCGCTGTTTCATGGGTGTGGGGGCGAACACAACCCGGTCACGCCCCCGACGACTGGACACTCCATGGACGACGACCGAGACGACATCAGCCGACTGGGCTCGCTGCTCGAGGACATCGACTTCTGCATGCTCACGACACGCGGCATGGACGGCACGCTCCATGCTCGACCGATGTCGACCCAGCGCAGCGAGTTCGACGGCACGCTCCGGTTCCTCACCGACCGCGACTCGCACAAGGCCGACGACATCGAGGCCAACCCGGACGTGCTGGTGACGTACTCCGACACGGGGCGCCAGACGTACGTGTCAGTGCACGGGCGCGCGACACTGGCTCGCGACGAGGCGCTGATCGAGGAGCTGTGGTCTCCCGTTTACAAGGCGTGGTGGCCCGAGGGCAAGGAAGACCCCTCGATCACCGTGCTGTCGGTCGAGGTCGTGCGCGCCGACTACTGGGACTCGCCCGGCTCCAAGTTCCACCAGCTGCTCGGATTCGCCAAGGCGGTCGCCGGCGTGGGCAGCGGACAGGACCTCGGCGAGCAGGGCACGATTCGCCCCTGATCGCCAAGATCCCGCCGCTGCCACGCGACGAACCCGGGTCAGCTCGCGGCGCCGACGACGTTCTTGGTCTCGAGCTCGGCAGGCATCTCCTTGAGCTGCGTGAGCCGGAAGTGGTTGCCCGACGGGTCGCGGAAGGAGCAGTCGATGCCATAGACCTGCTCGGTCGGGCCGTCGATGAACTCGAGCCCGCGTGCGCTCAGCTCCTCGTAGCGCGCCTGCACGTCGTCGGTCGTCAGGAAGACGGTCCCGGCGAAGCCCTTGGCGAGCACGGCGCGCACCTGCGCTGCCGTCTCCTCGTCCATCACGGGCTCGCCCGGGATTGCCATGAGGCAGATCGCCACGTCCGGCTGGCCGGGCGGCGTCACCGTCAGCCAGCGGAAATTCCCCATCTCCGGCATCGTGTAGTCCTGCTGGACCTCGAACCCGAGGGTGTCGGTGTAGAAGGCGAGTGCCTCGTCCTGGTCGTGGACCCAGAGCTGGGCGTTGGTGATGCGAATCATCGTGGTGCTCCTGTCGTCGTTGCTCGATACCGGACCCATACTGCCCGGTCGCGGATCAGGAGCCTTCTCCAAACGTGCGGTGCTGCGGCCGACCATAGACCTTGCGCACGCAGGCCGGCACCCGGGCGATCATCTCGGCGGTCGGGCCCGCGGCCCGCCATGCCGTGGGTGTCACGCCGAAGGCGCGGCGGAACGCGGAGGTGAAGGAACCGACGCTGGTGAGCCCGACGGCCCAGCAGACCTCGCTGACGGGCCAGTCGGTCGAGCGCAGGAGGGTCGCCGCGCGCTCGAGGCGTCGGGTCAGCAGGTAGCCGCGCGGGGTCTCGCCGAACGCGAGCCGGAACGCGCGGGTGAAGTGCGCCCGGGAGTAGCCGGCGGCCTGCGCCATCTCGTCCACGTCGAGCGTCGCGCTCGCGAAGTGCTGGTCGACGTGGTCGCGGGCCCGCAGCAGGTGTCGTTCGATCGGCTGGTCCACGCTCCCAGCGTACCCGGCTAGGCGATCGGCAGCTTCGTCAGCAACCGCGCAACCAGGTCCAGCTCCGAGGACTGCCCGAGCATCTCCGGGGTCAGCGGCCGGTCGAACCGCGCGTCGGGGAGCGCCCGTAGGCCGAGGCTGCGCGTGTGCACCATGAGGCCGGCCTGCAGCCCGAGGCTGCGGTGGCCGAGCATGACGTCGTCGGCCGCCTGTCGCGCGAGTCGCGCTGGATCGCCCGTCTGCGTGAGCGCCCGAACAGCGGCGCGTGAATCCGCGAGTGCAGCCGTCACGCCCGCGCCGATGTAGGGATCGGCGTTGCCGGCGCTGTCGCCGAGCTTGAGCACGCGCCCGTGCGCGGCGCTGCGCGACAGGTGCTGGCGGGCGTCGAATGCCGCCGGCGGATGCATCGGCGTGCCGAGCCCGAGCTGACCGGCCACGGCGTCGTAGCGCGCCAGCAGGGCGGTCTCGTCGCCGATCGGGCGTCCGGGCGGCAGGTCGTAGTAGGCGATGTAGCCCTTGCCGCGCGCGACGGGGAAGATGAACATCCCCTCGTCGAGGCGGCGATCGAACGCGCCGTAGATCTTCTCGAAGCGCGGCGCCGAGTCGTATTGCGCGGTGACGTACACGTGGTGCGGACCGGTCGGCACGCGCTCGAGCGGGCCCGAGTTGGTGGCGGCAAGTCGCCCGCCGCTCGCATCCACGAAGGCGCGGGCCTTGATCGTCTGCACCCCGCCGCGTGGGCCCTCGACCGTGACGGCGACGTGGTCCGGACGCTCGACGACGTCCAGGACCCGGTGCTGGTAGGAGATCGGCACGCCACGGTCCTTGGCGAGGCCGCGCAGGTCGTTCTCGATCTTCATGATCGTGGTGTCGCGACCGGGATCGGCGAGGCCGAGGTCGGTGAGGATCTCCCGGCCCTGCGGGCGCAGCCAGATGTTGCGGGCGCGGGTCGCGACGGGGCCGCGGGCCTCGAACACGCGCACGAGCTCGTCGGCTGCGTGCAGGCCGATGGCTGTGGCGGTGCCGGCCGGGCCTGCACCTGCGACGACCACGGGCAGTGCCTTCGTCGCTGATCGAATTGCCCCGGCCACCAGTCCCCCGCCTCACGTCGTCCCTGTCTGGGTATCGAACCAACGGGGGCGCGCGTTTCCCGCGGGTGGGTCGGGTCAGCGACCGAAGAAGTCGAGCGCGCGGTCCACGACTACCCCGGGCTGCTCCTCTGCGAGAAAATGCCCTGTGTCCGGCACGAATTCCGCGTCCATGTCGCGGCTGTGCTCGCGGAAACCGGCGATCACGTTGGGTCGGATCACCGGGTCGTGCTCGCCGACCAGCAGGAGCGTGCTCGGCTCCAGCTGCTGGTCGCGGTAGGCGCCGCGCGCCCAAGGCAGCAGCTCGCGGCTCAGGAAGGTGCGGTACATGGCCGAACCCGCCTCCGAGTGCGCGCGGTCGCGGTAGGGCTCGGAAAACGCGTTGCGGTCGGTCTCCGACCACGTGTCGTGGTGTGCGGCCCCCTCGAGCATCGCGCGGATGACGGCCGGCCGACGCAGCAGCGCCGCGCCGAGCACGGGGGCTGCGAGCACCGGCTGGTACCCGAAGCGCCACGCATCGGGGATCGCCTTCGCCGACGGCCAGGGCGTGGCGATGTTGAGCGCGAGGTATTTCTCGACCTTCTCGGGGTGGCGAAGCGCCAGCATGAAGCCGACGTAGCCACCCCAGTCGTGGCCCATCACCTTGGCTCGCGGCGCGCCGACCTCGTCCATGAAGGCTGCGAGCTCGTCGGCGATCTGCTCCTTGCCGTACCCGGTGCGCGGCGCGTCGCTCCAGCCCGTGCCGCGCATGTCGGGCGCGATCACGCGGTAATGCTTGGAAAGCTCCGGGATCACCTTGCGCCACATGTACCAGTTCTGCGGGAAACCGTGGATCAGCACGAGCGGCTCGCCGGCGCCCGCCTCCGCGTAGTGCAGGCGCACGCCGTCGACGTCCGCGTACTTGTGCACGACTCCGTCCACATGTGGCATCGGCGCGCTCATGCGCGCGGTGGGAGCTGGGGACGAGGAGATCTGCATGGCGTGTCCATGTCTCCTGTCGCTGCCCCCTCGCGGAACGGGTAGTCGCGCGCAATTGGCCGGCCGCGGCCGCGCCTCAGCGTCGGTGCGGCATCAGCACAGGCGTGAGGAGCGCCAGCGCGACGCCGAGCCCGGCGACGGCGACCATCGCGGCCGGGAGCCCGCGTGCACCGGCCCACGCGCCGACGTAGGCGGGCCCGAGCAGGAAGCCCAAGTAGGACACCGTGGTAACGAGCGACGTGGCACGCCCACGGCGGGCCTCCTCCACCGAGCGTGACACCACGCCGAGCACCGTCGGGAACAGCACCGATGTACCAATGGCCGCGATGACGAGCCCGACCGCGAAGCCGAGCTGGGAATCGGACGCCGCGATGACGCCGGCGCCGATTGCCGACGTCACCCCGCCGAGCGCGAGCACGGCTCGAGCGTGGGCTGCGCCTAGGCCGCCGATCGCCAGGCGCGTTGCGGCGACGACGG
>JAOPYU010000090.1 GCA_025964455.1 Thermoleophilia bacterium
GAGCCCGACCACCGCGACGATGAACAGCACGCCCCAGTTGACGGCACGCGACTGCCCGAACAGCCGGCGCACCGGATGACTGAAGTCGATCTTGGAGAGCCGATCCCCACCGGCTCGCAACGCAGCATTCCCACCCATGCCCCACGAGTTCGTCGGGGGCAGCGCGTCTCCTGCAACGATCCGTCAGGAAACTGACGGAGCCTGCCTACCGGCCGTACTCCTCCACCTTGAGCATGTTCGTCATGCCCGGCTGGCCCGCGATGGTGCCGGCCGTGAAGACGATCCGCTCGCCGTGGTGGACCAGGCCCGACAGCTTCGCCGCCGTCACCGAATCGGTCCAGATCGGATCCCCGCCCTCCGGCAGCTGCTCGATGAGCACGGGGACCGTGCCCCAGTCGAGCGCCAGGCGGCGACACGCGTGCACGTCGCGCGACGCGGCGATGATCGGTCGGCGCGGACGGTTGCGCGAGACCTGGCGCGCACTGCGGCCCGTCTCGGTCAGCACCACGATCGCCGCGGCACCGAGCAGCTCGCCGATCTCACACGACGCGTCCGCCAGCGCCTGCGGCACGCTGAGCCGGCGGCCTCCAGCCTCGAGGAAGGTGTGCGGGGCCGGCATCGCCGGCTCCACGGCCCGCGCGATGCGGTCGAGCATGCGGATCGCGTGCACCGGCCACTTGCCGACCGCGGTCTCGCCCGAGAGCATCACGGCGCTCGTGCCGTCGAGCACGGCGTTCGCCACGTCGCTCGCCTCGGCGCGCGTCGGCTCGGGGTTGTAGGTCATCGTCTCGAGCATCTGCGTCGCCGTGATGACGGGGATGCCCATCTCGTTGGCGCGCGCGATGATGCGCTTCTGCACGAGCGGGACATCGGCCGGTCCGAGCTCCACGCCCAGGTCGCCGCGCGCCACCATCACGCCGTCGCTGGCGGCCATGATGTCGTCGAGGCGGTCGACCGCCTGCGGCTTCTCGATCTTGGAGATGATCTGCGGCCGGTGCGTGCCGGTCGGGCAGCGCTCCGCGATCAGCTCGCGCAGCTGCTCCACGTCGTTGGGGCTGCGTACGAACGACTGCGCGACGTAGTCGACCTGCTGGCCGAGCGCGAACGTCAGGTCCTCGACGTCCTTCTCGGTGATCGACGGGATGTCGAGCTCGATGTCAGGGAGGTTGACACCCTTGGCGGTCGAGATCGGACCGCCCTCCTCGACCAGGCAGTGCACCTTGCCGGTCGCCAGCTCGATGTCCTTCACGAGCAGGCGGATGCTCCCGTCGGCGAGCATGATCGTCGAGCCGTGCCGCACGCTGCGCGCGAGCGCCTCGAGCTTCACCGGCAGCTCGTCGGGCGCGACGTCCTCCGGCTTGGGCAGGTCGCGCGTGAGCAGCACGATCATGTCGCCGGTCGTGAGCTGTCGTTCGCCGGGCAGCTCGCCGATGCGGATCTTGGGACCCTGCAGGTCGGCGATGATCGCCATCGGGCGCTGCAGGTCCTTGGCGATCGCGCGCAGGTTCGCCACCACCTTGGCGTGGTCCTCGTGCTTGCCGTGGGAGAAGTTGAGCCGCGCGACGTTCATGCCGGCGAGGACCATCTCCCGCAGCACCTCGGGCCCGGCCGAGGACGGACCGATCGTGCAGACGATCTTGGTGTGGCGGATGCGGCGCACCTCGCCGTTGATCTCGATGTCACCCATGTCAGTGAGCCCCCGCCGCGGCGTGGTCGAAGGGTCGCGCGTACGCCGCATCGCTGCCGAGCTGCTCCTCGATGCGCAGCAGCTGGTTGTACTTGGCGACGCGGTCCGACCGCGACGGCGCACCCGTCTTGATCTGACCGCAGCCGGTGCCGACCGCGAGGTCGGCGATGATGGGGTCCTCGGTCTCGCCGCTCCTGTGGCTCATGACGTTCGTGTACCCGTGGCTCCAACCAAGACGCATCGCGGCGATGGTCTCGGACAGGGAGCCGATCTGGTTGACCTTCACGAGCATCGAGTTGGCGATGCCGCCGTCGATGCCGCGCTGCAGGCGCTCGGGGTTGGTGACGAACAGGTCGTCGCCGACGAGCTGGACCTTCGAGGCGAGCCGCTCGGAGGCGAGCTTCCAGCCGTCCCAGTCGTCCTCGCTCGTACCGTCCTCGATCGAGACGATCGGCGCACGCGCCATCCACGATTCGTACATGGCGACGATGCCCTCGCCGTCGAGCGACGTGCCGTCGCCGGCCATCTCGTAGCGTCCGTCCCGGAAGAACTCGGTGGCCGCGGCGTCGAGCGCGATGGAGACCTGCGTGCCGGCGTCGTAGCCCGCCCGGCCGATCGCTTCGACGAGCAGGTCGAGCGCCTCGACGTTGGAGCCGAGGTCCGGCGCGAAGCCACCCTCGTCACCGACTGCGGTCGAGAGGCCGCGCGCGTCGATGTCCTTCTTGAGCTGGTGGAAGATCCGCACGGCGGCGTGCAAGCCCTCGCTGAAGGTCCCGAAGCCGTGCGGGACGATCATGAACTCCTGTACGTCGATTGCGTTGTTGGCGTGCTCGCCGCCGTTGATCACGTTGAGCATCGGCACGGGCAGCTGGGCCGGCTGCTCCGTGATCGAATAGGCGTCGCGCAGCCACGCCCACACCTCGCGCCCTTCAGCCGCAGCGAGGGCCCGGGCGAGGGCGAGCGAGACGCCGAGGATCGCATTGGCGCCGAGGCGACCCTTGTTGGGGGTGCCGTCGAGCTCGATCATCCTGGCGTCGATCGCCGCATGGTCGCCGGCGTCCGTACCGACGAGCGCGGACGCGAGCTCCCCGTTGACGTTGCCGACGGCCTTGGTGACACCCTTGCCGCTCCAGTCGCTGCCACCGTCGCGCAGCTCGACCGCCTCGTGCGTGCCGGTGGAGGCGCCGCTCGGCACCGCTGCACGGCCGACCACGCCGCCATCGAGCCCCACTTCCACCTCGACCGTCGGATTGCCTCGGGAATCGAGGATCTGGCGGGCGTGGACGCTGCGGATCGTGCTGCTCACGTGGTAGTTCCCTTCACGGTGACGAGGTGCCGGTTCGATCGGCCTCGATACTCGCGCACGCGAAGGTGAAGGGCAACTGGCGTTGGATCGCTATCCGTCGGCTCAGGTCACGAACGGCGGCTGGCCACCGGCGTGGTGCTGCGGCTGGATCGCCGTGTAGACGTACGCCACCGGCTGCACGGGCGCGGGTCGCGCGTCAGCGGGCGCCCAGGCGAATCGGGGCATGGCGAGATGCAGGCGTCGGTCGCCCTGGCGTGCACCGCAGTAGAGCAGGACGCCGATCGGAACGAGCATGCCGGCGACGAGGACCATGAGCAGCGTCTCCGCAGCGCCGGTGAAGGGCAGCTCGCCCGCGGGCGCGCCTCCGCCTGCACCTGCGCCGGCCGCGCTGGGCGGCATGCCGCCGCTCGTGCCCCCGCCGTCGACGACCTTGGTGGAGCTGGAAGCTGCGGGCGTCTTCGCGGCTGCGTGGCCGGTGTGGCTGCTCGAGCCGTTGGTGCCGCCCCCGCTCGCCTTCTTGACGGGAGTGGCGATCGAGCCCATGTCGGCCTTCGGGGCGGACGTCGCCGGCTTGGTGCCGGTACTGGCGCCGGTTCCTGCGCCAGCGGCGGGCGTGGACCCGGTCGTGGGCGTGGTCGTGCCGCTCGGCGGCGTCGGCTGGGCGCCCGGAGCGGGCGTGGTGGCAGCTGCGCCACCGCCGGTGACCGTGGTCTCGGGGTTTGCCGGCACTGCGACGTCGTGGTGCTCACCCTCGTGGGCGGAGGCCGCGGGCACGACGATCGCGATCGCAGCTGCCGCGAGGATGGTCGTCGTGATCGCGATCGCGCCCATCGATCGCGCGCGCATCCAGCCTGCAGTCATCGTGTCCCCCGTCTCATGCCGGGCGCCTCCTGCGCGCGACACCTCCAGTGGACCACCGGATGGCCGGTTCGGCAACCCCGGATCCGCAGGCTCGCGGACGCCTCCCGCGGCTCAGGTGGGCCCGTCCCAGCCCAGGTGCACGGCGGTCGTGCCGTGCGCGCGCGCGAGTTCCTCGCAGACCACCATGCGATGGCACACGCGTGGATCGTGCTCGAAGCACAGGATCGCGACCGGCTCCGCCTCGATCCGCTCGGCGAGCACGCCCAGCTCGTAGGTCGCGGTCGGGTCGCCGAGCAGGTACTCGCGGTACTGCTCGCGCGCCGGGTCGGTGTTGCCGGCCCGGAACTCAGCCCGGATGTCGAGCGGCGTGCCAAGTGCCCGCAGGTGCTCGTAGGTGATGCCGACCTCTGCGAGGCCCGAGGTGAGCGTCGACTTGGAGAACCCGGGCTTGCGGCTCTGGGCCCGGATGCGGATGTCCACCAGCCGGGTGATTCCGGCGTCGGTCAGGAGGCGCAGCAGGTCGTGCTGGGCACGTCCCTCGTAGCCGATGGTCGAGATGGTCGTCGTCGCCGCCATGGGCGCAGACCTACCCGCAGCGGCGCTCGCTAGCCCTTGACCTCGACGTGCCACGGCTCCCCGGGCACCGGGAAGTGCAGCCCGAGCTGGAGCGCGAGCTCCTTGGCCTTCGGGTTGCTCGCGAGGTTGGTGCCGCCGATCGCGGCGTCGGCAGCGTTGCCGCTCTCATGACGCGACGTGCCGGGCTTGGCGGCCAGGTTGCCGCGGCCCGCCTTGTACGCGGCATACAGCTCCTCCTGCTCCGCGCGCGACCGGAACCCGGAATTGACGTTGACCTTCTCGCCGAGCTGCGAGCCGAGTTTCGCCAGGCGCGTCAGCAATTCGCGGTCGAGCCCATCGGTGTCGCCCGTGACCCACTTCGCGACGTCGGCCTCGGGCGCGGAACCGGCTGGCTTCGACCCGGAAGTGTGCTCAGGCCGGCCTGCGCCGCTCGCTGGTTTCCGGAAACGGTCGGTGGCGCCGCCGCCCAGTGCTTCCACGCCGCCAGCCGCGCCAGCGATCGCTCCGCTCCCGCGCGCCGCGGGCGAGCAGTGACACCCGGACGACGCCGCGCGCGCAGGTCGAGGCGATGGTGTGGACGTACCGGTCGATGGCATCGACCGGGGCAGTGCGGCGAGCGTGGCTGTCACGCGATTCCTCCCGAGCGGCGAGTGGCGTGGTGCCCTGGCGAGGCGTCCACTCGGCGCGATCCGTCCATCGTGCGGCCATGGGGTGCACGAGACAAGGGGGATGCGGCCCGGGGCTCCGGGCGATCCGCGACGTTGCGACCTTCGGTACTGGTACCATCCCGAGCGCCTGGGAGGGCACCCGCGCTGGAGGGCGCGGCACATCAAGGAGGATGACATGCAGATCATGCCGATGGGCGGCCTTGGCGCCGTGCCCGTGAACACCCCGACGCCCGCACCGCACGGTCACGGCCACGAGGCCCCGCTGACGGGCCCGATGGATTCGGTCGTCGACCCGGGAACGCTGTCGACGTCGTCCACGGCGGACGTGATCAAGCCCGGCGCTCGGCCCGGCCGCCAGGACGTGGCCAACCTCGATCGTGCCGTCGCAGGCATCGTCGAGGCGGACGGCTCCGCACGCGTGACGATCGACCGCGGCTCCAACACCGCGACCTTCGTCACCGGTGAGTTCGGCGTCGTCGTGCGACCCGGCGTCGGCGGCAGCGGCCCCGACAAGCTCGCGCGCACCTTCCTCTCCCAGCATGGCGGACTGTTCGGCATCGCCGACCAGCACGCCGAGCTGAAGCTCGTGAACGTCGAGAAGGACGAGGTCGGCTTCCGGCACTACAAGTACCAGCAGCTCCACCAGGGCCTGCCGGTCTTCGGCCAGCAGCTCGTCGTGCACTCCAAGGGCGACAGCGTCACGGCCGTCGGCGGTCGACTGACCCCGAACATCGGTATCGCCGAGCCCCGCCTCGACGCTGCCGCCGCCGCACAGCGCGCCCTGGCCGCGACGCGGAAGAACCTGGTCGCGGATTCCACGCCCGCCGGCGAGCTGCGTGCGGTCGGCGCGCAGGAGCTCGGCTGGTACACCCTGCAGGACGGCACCCCGCGCCTGGCCTACGAGGTCGTCGTCGGCGCCCGCGAGGACCAGCGCTGGCAGATGTACATCGACGCGAAGTCGGGCGAGACGCTCGACAAGTGGTCGCTCGTGCACAGCGCGCTGAGCCGCGAGACTGTCGACGCCAAGAGCGGCAAGGTCCGCAAGGAAGGCGACGCACCCACCGGCGACGAGGTGCTCGACGTCGCGCACGACAACGCCGAGGGCGTCTACGACTTCTACCACTCCAAGTTCGGTCGGGATTCGATCGACGACCGTGGCATGAAGCTCAAGAGCGTGGTCCACTACGGGAACAAGTACAACAACGCGTTCTGGAACGGGTCGCACATGACCTACGGCGACGGCGACGGCGTGCGCTTCATCCCGTTCGGTCTCGCCGCCGACGTGGTCGGTCACGAGATGACCCACGGCGTGACCGAGCGCACGGCCGGGCTGCGCTACCAGCGCCAGTCGGGCGCGATCAACGAGAGCTGGAGCGACGTCTTCGGCAACCTCATCGAGAAGTGGATGGATGCGGAGGCCGGCAAGGGCGAGCGCGATCCCAACTGGCTGATCGGCGAGGAGATCTTCACGCCGGGCGTCGAAGGCGATGCGCTGCGTTCGATGTCGAAGCCGGGTTCGGGCTACGACAAGGACCCGCAGCCGGGCCACATGAAGGACTACAAGGACACGTCGTCCGACAACGGTGGCGTGCACATCAACTCCGGCATCCCGAACAAGGCGGCGTACGAGGTCGCGATGGCGATCGGGCAGGAGAAGCTGTCGGATGTCTGGTACCGCGCGCTGACCAAGTACATGACGTCCTCGACTCAGTTCGCTGACGCCGCCAACTTCACCGTGCAGAGCGCCGTGGACCTGTACGGCAGCGGCTCCGCGGAAGCGAAGGCCGTGGCCGACGCGTGGACCAGCGTCGGTCTCACGCCGAGCCTGAAGCCCGGCGTCAACGCCTGAGCTGAGCAAGCATGAACTGGGTGACGGGCTGGGCGATGCGACGGAGTTCGCGTCGCCCAGCTGCGTCTTCCGGCGCCATCGGTAGGCTCCCGGGCATGAGCTTCCGCACCCGAACGATCATCGCCCCCATCGCCCTCCTCGTCCTCGCCCTCGCGGTCGCCGCATGTGGCGGCGACGACTCGTCGCCGAAGGCGAAGTCCAAGGGTGAGACGGCCAAGGAGCGACGCGCCAAGGAGCGCGTCGGCTACTTCGACCAGCGCGAGAGCAAGGCCTTCAACACGGCGCTGACGGCGTACAACGCCGATCTCGAGGCCTTCACCAAGGGGGTCACCCCGTGCAACGACCGGACGCAGAAGCTGTTCGACCAGGGCAAGCCGGTCGCCGCACAGGCCGCCTGCCACATCGAGGAGTCGACACGCATGGTCGATGCCGTCGCACAGCTGCGGGAGACCTTCGACGGCTTCGGACGCGAGTACCGGGCATCGTGCGACGCACAGCGGGAGAAGTTCTCCGCGTTCCTCGCATCGTACGAGAAGGCCTGGGCCAAGACCCGCTCCAACTGGCAGGCGTATGCCAAGGGCGACCGCAGCCACGACGATGAGGTCGCGCCGGATGTGAAGGCGGCCTCCACGATGGCCGGCCAGCTCAACGACGTCCAGATGCCCGCCATCTCCAAGGCGTGCTACACGAAGGCCGATATCCAGGACTCGGCGGACGCCGCCGCGACGTCCGGCGATGACGCCACCGCGGACGATTCGTCGAAGGACGAGCCGACCGGCTGACGCCTACGCGCCCTCGTCGTCGCCACCGAGCAGCTTGCGCAGCTCGGCGTCCATGTCCGTGGGCGGCGCATCCAGCTCGAGCGGTCCGCGCGTCTGGATGGTCCACCACACGACCTCGAGCCGTGCCTGCTTGATCGTGCCGAGCAGACCCGTCACCGCCGCGAGCTGCGCGACCGGTGAATCCTCGATGTCGTGTTCACAGACGAGCGTGACGTGACCACCCTCGGGGCCGATCGAGCCCACGCGCCAGCCCTGGGCCCACGGCGCGATCGGCACGCGCTCGGCGCGGATGACGAAGGTCGCCCGCACGGGCGGACCCACGTCGACCACCACCTGGTTGGCCGTGTCGGGCTCGCCGTCGCCAGCGGCGGGGGTCGGACCGCCGAGCTTGTCCCACACGTCGTCGCCGAGGTCCTGGTCGTCGTCATCCTGCATGGCCGGTGCCTACCCGCCGCGCGTCAGCGTGACGCGCGCAGCTGCGCCTTGGCGCGCTGGTAGTACGCCTCCTGGGCGTCGAGGTCCAGTTCGCGGAAGGATTCGCCGTCGCCCTCGGCGAGCTCGATCGCACCCTCGACCCGTGCCTGGAACGTCCGGGTCGCATCCTGCGCGGCGAGCTCGGGGTCGATGCGGACCAGGCGCGCGACGTTCGCCGCCGCGAACAGCACGTCACCGAGCTCGGACTCCACCGCGGGGTCGGGCAGGTCGCCCGAGGCCGTGCCGAGCGAGCCGGCAGCCTCCGCCTCGTCGATCGCGGCGCGGAGCTCCGCGACCTCCTCCTCGAGCTTGGCGAGCGCAGCTCGCGGATCAGCGAAGTCGAAGCCCACGCTCGCGGCTCGGGACTGCACCTTGCGAGCGCGTCCGAGCGGCGGCATCGAGCCCGGGATGCCCTCGAACAGCCCGCGCGCTTCCTTGTCACGCTTGATCCGGTTCCAGTGGACCAGCACCTCGTCGGCGGTGCCCGCGACGAGCGCGCCGTCGTGTTCGGTGTCGCCGGATGCCTCGGCTCCGAACACGTGCGGGTGCCGGCGCACGAGCTTCTCGAAGACGCGGCGCGACACGCTGCCCAGGTCGATGCTCGGGTCGCGCTCGCCGCACCACATCGCCAGGAAGCAGACCTGGAAGAGCAGGTCGCCCAGCTCGTCCTCCAGCTCACCGAGCTCGGGGTCCTCGCCGGACGCGATCGCGCGCTCGGCGGCGCGCACCACGTCGGCGACCTCCCACGCCTCCTCAAGTGTGTGCGGCACGATCGTGCCGGCGGACTGCGCCTGGTCCCACGGGCAGTGCTCGCGAAGGACGTGCGTCAGCTCCCACAATGCGTCGACGGCGGCGCCAAGGGCACCGCCGTCACGTACATCGATGTTCGGGACAGCGACCGGTTCGGTCACTTGTCCGCGTCCTTGTCCTCGTCGGCGGGCGCGTCCTCGTCCGCTGCGGCATCGTCGCCCGCGGCAGCGTCCTCGGTCGCGGCATCCTCGGTGGCGCCGCCCTCGGCGTCACCCTCGGCGGGGGCCGGCTGCTCGGCGGGAGCCGTGGTCGCCTTGTCCGTCTCGGTCACCGTCTGCTTCCAGACGTAGCCCTTGCGGCAGCTGACGTCGTCCTCGGCATCCTTGCGGATGTCGGTGGTCCACTCCTGGTAGCGCTCACCCTGCTGCTCGCCCTTGAGCTGCTTCTTGATGTCACCCTTGACGTCGTCGAACTTCTTGCTCGATTCCGGCTTCACGTCGCCGCGCGCCGAGATGACGTGCCAGCCGTAGGAGGTCTTGACCGGCGGGGAGACCTCGCCCGTGTCGAGCGCGAACGCGGCCTTGTCGAACTCGGGGACCGTCTGGCCCTGCTGGACGGCGCCGCCGGGCAGCACGCCGCCGGTCTCCTTCGAGGACGGATCGAGCGTGTTGGCCTTGGCGAGCTTGGCGAACAGCTTCTCGTCGCCGCCCTTCACCTGGGCGTAGATGCTGTCGGCCTTCGCCTTGTCCTTGACCAGGATGTGCGCGATCTCGCGCGACTTCTTGGTCTTGAACTGGTCCGGGTTCTCCTCGTAGTAGTCCTTGGCGTCCTTGTCGGTGATCTTGATGTCGGCCACGACGCGCTTGTAGAGCTTCTTGGAGATCACGTCGAACTCGACGTCGCGCTCCACCATCGCCATCGTGTAGTTGACGCGCTTCATCTCGGACTTGAACTTCTTCTCATCACCCTGGGCGACCTGCTGCTTCAGCTCCTTGACGCCCTTCTTGATGTCCTTGTCCGTCGCCTCGAGTCCGTACTTGTCGGCCTGGCCCTTGATCAGCTGCTGCTGGACCAGGTACTCGACCAGGTCGCTCTGGAGGCTCTTGTACTCGGCGCTGCCCTTCTTGGGGAAGTCGCGGCCGTTGTCCTTGTACTGCTGCTCGGCGTTGTTGAAGAGGCGGTCGAACTCCTTCTTCTTGATCGATTCGCCGTTCACGTTGCACACCGCATCGTCGGCGATGCCGCCGAAGCCGAGCACGCCACTGTCACCGCCGCCACAACCCGCGGCGATGAATGTCGCGAGCGCGAGGGGCGCGATGGTACGGGCGATGAGACGTCCGAGCTGCATTTCCGGGACTTCCTTGTTCGATCGATACGTGTGCGAATTGCGCAACGTCGCGCAACCTACCAGACGGGTCCGGCGTCATTGGTGACGTTTTCCGCAGGGCCCCCGCGGGTTCACGCCAGCGGGCTAGCGACCGAGCACGCGAGCGGTGGCACGGAGCAGCTCGAGGGCCTTCGGCGCCGCCTCGTCGCGCTGCAGCACCCGTGCGGCCAGCTCACCCGAATCGCTGTTGTAGACGGCCCACGGCACCTCGGCCTTCAGGTAGCCGAGCTGCGTCGAGCTGAGGTTGATCGGCCCGAACGCCACCTTGGGCGTGCCCACGAGCAGGCGGCGGGCGCCCAGGCGCTGCATGAGCAGGCGCATGCGGCCCAGCGAGACGAGGTTCTGCACCGGCTCGGGCACCTCCTCGCCGAAGCGGTCGGCGAGCTCCTCGAGCAGCGTCTCGAGCTGCTGCTCGTCGCGGGCGAGCGCAATGCGCCGGTGCAGGTCGATCTTGATCGCCTCGGAGGCGACGTAGTCGGCCGGCACGTACGCGTGCAGCTTGGTCTCGATGAGCGCGGACTGCTCCTCCACCATCGGCTCGCCGGTCATCTGCGCGTCGGCGCCCTGGAGCATGTCCATGTACAGCTCGAAGCCGACGGCGGCGACGTGGCCCGACTGCTCGGCGCCGAGCAGGTTGCCCGCGCCACGCAGCTCCAGGTCGCGCATCGCGATCTTGGAGCCCGAGCCGAGGTCGGTGAAGTCCGACAGCGTGGTGAGGCGTGCGCGGGCCTCCTCCGACAGCTCACGCGCGCTCGGGTAGAACAGGTAGGCGTGGGCGCTGCGCGCGGAGCGACCGACGCGGCCGCGGATCTGGTACAGCTGCGACATCCCGAGCATGTCGGCGCGATCGATCACGAGCGTGTTGGCCGTCGGCACGTCGAGGCCGCTCTCGATGATGGTCGTCGCGACGAGCACGTCGAAGTCGCGGCGCATGAGCCCCATCATCACGGTCTCGAGCTGCTTCTCCGTCATCTGTCCGTGGCCGACGGCGACGCGCGCTTCGGGGACGATCTGGCGGATCTTCATGGCCGCCTCGTCGATCGTCTCGACGCGGTTGTGGAGGATGAACACCTGGCCCTCGCGCTCGAGTTCGCGCTCGATCGCCATCTTCACGATGCCCTCGTCGTACTCGCCCACGTGGGTCGCGATCGGGCGGCGGCCGTGCGGCGCGGTCTCGATGACGGTGATGTCGCGGATGCCGGCCAGCGACATGTGCAGCGTGCGCGGGATCGGCGTGGCGCTCAGGGCGAGCACGTCGACCTCGAGCCGCATCTGGCGCAGCAGCTCCTTCTGCGCGACGCCGAAGCGCTGCTCCTCGTCCACCACGACCAGGCCGAGCTCCTTGGGGAGCACGTCGCGACTCAGCAGTCGGTGGGTGCCGATCAGGATGTCGAGCTTGCCGGAGGTGAAGTCGCCGAGGATCTCCTTGGTCGCCTTGGGCGAGCGGAAGCGGCTCACCATGTTCACCGTGATCGGCAGCTCCCCGATGCGTTCACGGAAGCTGCGCAGGTGCTGGTCGGCAAGGATCGTCGTGGGCACGAGCACCATCACCTGGCGTCCGCCCGACACCGCCTTCACCGCGGCGCGCATGGCGACCTCGGTCTTGCCGAAGCCCACGTCGCCGACGACGAGGCGATCCATCGGGTGCGGCTGCTCCATGTCGCCCTTGACCGCCGCGATCGCGGTGAGCTGGTCCTCCGTCTCCTCGTACGGGAAGGCGAGCTCGAAGCGCTCCATGACCTCCTCGTCCTCGGGGAAGGCGTGGCCGACGGCGCGGGCGCGCTTGGCGTAGAGCGCCAGCAGCTCGCCCGCCAGCTCGAAGACGGCCTGCTTGGCGCGGTTCTTGAGCTGGTCCCAGCGCTTGCCACCGAGCTTGGAGAGCGTGGGCGCACCGCCGTCGGCACCGACGTAGCGGGTGACCTTGCCCATCTGCTCGTGCGGGACGAAGACCTTGTCCGCGCCCTTGAAGTCGAGCTTCAGGTAGTCGCGGGTGACCCCGGCGACCGTCTTGGTCTCGAAGCCCGCGAAGCGAGCGACGCCGTGGTCCTCGTGCACGACGTAGTCGCCGAGGCGCAGCGAGGTGAACGCCTGCATCGCCTGGCCGATGCGACCCGAGGCGCCGGCCGCGCCCGCATCCGTACCGGTGGCGCGCGTGCGGAACAGCCGACCGCTGGGGACGACCGCCAGCCCGAGCTGTCGCGAGACGAAGCCGGTCGCGAGCGTCGAGATGGCGAACCACGCCTCCGGGCGCCCGGCGTTGGCCTCGCGGGCCGCGGCCTCGGCGGCCTTGGCGTCGTCGTCGCCCTCGAGCACCGGCGGGCGCAGCGGGTCCTTGTGCAGCTCGTGCGCGTCGACCTTGCGCAGCTGCTGGCGGGTCCGGCCGAGGTGCCCCGCGTGCGGGAAGGTGACGACCGTGCGCAGGCCGCGGTTGGTGAGGCCGGCGAGCTCGTTCTCGGCCTCGGCGAATCCGACCGCGCCGAACACGGGCGGCTGCGCCTCGAAGGAGTGTGGCTGGCCGACCGAGAGCGAATCGAGGCGGTCGGCGGCGCCGAGCAGCGTCGCGATGGCAGCCTTGTCGGCGTAGGCGTTGGCGGGGATGTGCGCGATCGACGCGTCGAGCTCGGCGAGCGCCTCCTCCGCGGTGCGTTGCACGCCTGCGGCGTTCCAGATCAGCAGGTGCGTGCCGGTGAACGCCTCCCATCCCGATTCCAGGCGGCCGTCGACCGCGTCGATGACCGGGTCCTCGGGGTCTTCGCCCTCGCCGTGGCTCTCCCACCAGCCGCTCGCGCTGCCGAGGCCGATCGCCTCGCTCGCGGGCTGGAATTCGATCCGGGCGAGCGGGCCGAGCGACCGCTGGGTGTAGGGCGAGAACTGGCGGATGCCCTCGATCTCGTCGTCGAAGAGCTCCACGCGGACGGGGTACTGGGCCGTGGTGCCGAACACGTCGACGATGTCGCCGCGGACCGCGAGCTGCCCGCGCTCGTCGGCCTGCTCCACGCGCTCGTAGCCGGCATCGATGAGCGCGCGCACCAGGTCGTCGCGATCGATGGTGTCGCCAGCGCCGACACGGACGGGTGCGGGGCGGGCCGTCGCGACCGGCACGCGCTCGAGCAGGGCGGGCAGGGAGGCGACCACGACGCCGCTCGAATGGGCGACCCGCCGCGCTCGCTCTCGGGAGCCGATGCGCGCCGGCGACGGTGCTACGCCCGAGCCGTACTGGACGGCGCGCGAGACGTAGGCAACGGCGCGCTCTGTGCCGACGAACCAGCCGGCAGCCTCGGCGATGCGCTCGGCGTCGGCATCGGTCTCGGTGACGAGCAGGACTGGTCGCTGCTCCACCGGGTCGAAGTCACCATCGCGGGCCGGGAGCCCATAGTGGGCGACGGCGAGCAGGAGCGCGAGCACCGATTCGCTGACGCGTGCGTGGCCGTTGCCGGTGTCGCCGCGCACGTCGACCGCCCACGCTGCGACGGCGGGGTTGACGGCTGCCGCGGCCACGACGGACCCGAGCGGGCTCGCGGTGGTCGGCACGGTGCTGAGGTTGGCGCTCACGATCGGGGCAGGTTATCGCAGCGACGACAGCCGCGCCCGGTGGCCGGCGGGTCAGCTCGCGAGGCGCGTGGCTGCGACGCGCACGGCGAAGCCGTCACCGCTCGCGCCGGTGGCGCAGTTGTCGAGCAGCACGCGCACCGACAGCGGGCGGGTCGCCTGCGCCGAGGGCACCGCGAGGGACGTGGTCGCGAGCGCGCCGACCTTGGAGCCCTGCGGGAGCGAGACCTGGGCCGACGCGACCACGCTGGATCCGTCGACGAGCTGCAGCCGCGTCACGGCGGCGGTCGCACCGGAGGTGCAGCCGGTGCCGATCAGCTGCGTGGCGACGTCGACGCGGTCGCTGCCAGCGATGTCGGGCACGAAGCTGCCGATGGTGACCGGCGCGCTCGATGACGCACTGCCGGGGTCGATCGACGCCGCGCCGGAGACCCAGCCCGTGACGCGCATCGGGCCGATGCTCGAGCCGAGCTCCCTCGGTACGAAGACAGGTGAGGACGGCAGGGCGTCCAGGTTGGTGACGGCGCCGACCGGGCCCTGCGCCTGTGGCGCGGCGGCCGGCGGGTTCGTGGCGCGCGGCGCCGCTGCCGGGTCGTCGAGGATGGCGAAGACGCCGGCCGCGAGGGCGCTGGCGGTGAGGACGGCCACGACGACGATGCCCCAGATCGGGACGCGTCGTTGCGATGCTTGTCGAACGCTCGTAGCCATTGCAGAGGGATTCCCGTGATCACGCTCCTGAAACTGCGAGCATGAGCGTACCTTCACCGTACGACGAGACACCGTCCCCGTCGAGAAGCTTGATCATCAGGCGGTGGAATTCACCCGGTTCATGGCGGTTCGCACACCACTGCGCACCACCAGCTCCACGGCGCCGAGCGCATCGAGCACGAGTTGCTCCACTTCCGCAGGGCCCTGGTCCCAGCTGGACAGGATCCAGTCGCGGATCGGCCGCCGGTCCCCCGCACCCGGGCGCCCGACGCCCACGCGCAGGCGCACGAACTCCTTGGTGGAGAGCGATTCGGTGATCGACTTGAGGCCGTTGTGGCCGGCGAGCCCGCCCCCGACCTTGAGCTGGAGCGTGCCGAACGGCAGGTCGATCTCGTCGTGGACCACGAGCACGCGCGCCGGGAGCAGCTGGTTCTGCGACATCGCGGGCTTCACGCTGCGCCCCGACAGGTTCATGTACGTGAGCGGCTTGAGCATCGCGACATCGCCGTCGGCCTCGGCGACGCTCCCCACGCCGTAGAGCCCCTCGTGCTTGGCGACGAGCGGCGTGCGGGTCGAGGCGGCAAGCGCGTCGACCACGCCGAATCCCACGTTGTGCGGCGTGTTGGCGTATTCAGGCCCGGGGTTGCCCAGACCGACGACGAGCCACCGCACGTCGTGCGATGGCTCGTATCGTGACTTCTTGCGTCCGAAGGACACCTACAGGTCCTCGATCGGCGTGCGGATCAGCTCGCGGGAGCGGCGGAATCCGGGTTGGCCGCGGCTGCGGCGTCGGCCGCATCGGCGTCGTCCATCTCCGCTGCCGTCATCGTCTCGCCGGCGGCGTTCTTGCGCTTGGCACCACGCGGCACGGTGAGGGCGACGACCATCGTGCCCTCGTCGTCGAGGAAGGTGATGCCCTCGGGCTGGGGCAGCTCGCGCAGGATGACCGTCTCGCCGGCGTGCGTGCTGGAGACGTCGAACTCGATGAAGTCCGGGATCGACGACGCCTTGGTCTCGATGAGGAGCTGCTGGATACCCTGCGTGAGGATCGCGCCCTCCTTCTGGCCAGGCGAGGTGCCGATCAGGTTGAGCGCGACGGTCGTGCGGATCGTCTGGTCCATCGTCACGGCCTGCACGTCGATGTGGCGGAGGTTGCCGCGGACCGGGTGCACGTCGTAGCCCTTGAGCACGGTGAGGTGCTCGTCACCGTCGAGCTGCATGTCGATCAGGTTCGCGCCCTTGCGCAGGACCGCCGCCAGCTCGAGCTCGTCGGCGGAGAAGGACACGTTGCCGCCGTCCTTGTACATCACGCCGGGCACGCGGCCCGTCTTGCGCAGGCGTCGCGCGACCGGGCTCTTGCCCGATGCGTCGCGCTTTTCGATGGTCAGCGTCATGCGAGTCATGGTGTCGTCCTGCGGCTCGAGGGAAAAAAATCGACGCCCGGGCACCCCGAAGGGATGGGCGACCTCGAAGCATACCGAATCGCCGCCCGCAGCGCCGCGATGCCCCCGGACGCGACGGTCCGCGTTCGATTCGCGCAGCGAACTCGAACGTCGACCGGCGGCTCAGAAGAGCTGGTTCTCGCCGCCGAAGATCGAGCTGACGCTCTCGTCGCAGAACACGTTGCGGATCGTGTCGGCCAGGACGCTCGCCACGCTCAGGACGCGGATGTTGTCCGGGCGACCGATGAACGGCACGGGGATCGTGTCGGTGACCACGACCTCGGTCATCACGCTGTCGCGGATGCGCTCGAGCGCCGGTCCACTGAACACGGCGTGCGTGGCGCACGCGTAGACGGCGGTCGCGCCCTGGTCGAGCAGTGCCTGCGCGCCGGCGCAGAGGGTGCCGGCGGTGTCGATCATGTCGTCGATCATGATCGCGACCTTGCCGTCCACGTTGCCGATGACGTTGGTCACCTCGGCGACGTTGTGCTGCGGGCGCTCCTTGGTGAGGATCGCGAGGGACGTGTCGAGGCGCTCGGCGAACTTCTTGGCGCGCTTGGCGCCGCCGGCGTCAGGCGAGACCACCACGCTGTCGGGGCCGGCGAGGCCCTTGTCGCGGAAGTACTGCGCGAGGATCGGCACGGCCGTCATGTGGTCCACCGGCACGTCGAAGAAGCCCTGCAGCTGCCCCGTGTGCAGGTCCATGCTCAGCACGCGGTCGACGCCAGCGCCCTGGAGCAGGTTGGCGATGAGCCGCGCGGTGATCGGCTCGCGGCCGGAGACCTTCTTGTCCTGGCGCGAATATGCGAACCACGGCATCACGGCGGTGATGCGGTGCACGCTGGCGAGCTTCGCCGCGTCGATCATGATGAGCAGCTCCATGAGCTGGTCGTTGATCGTCCCCTGCCCGTTGGGGCTCTGGATCAGGAACACATCGGCGCCACGGACGCTCTCGTCGAACTTGACGTACGTCTCGCCGTTGGCGAACGACTTGATGATCACGTCGCCGAGCTTGATGCCCAGGCGCTGGCCGATGCCCTTGGCGAGCTCCTCGTTGGAGGTGCCCGAGAAGACCATCAGGCGCTTCTCGCTGGAACGGGAGAGTGCCGACTCGCCCCAGGATCGTGTGGATGCACGCGTCACCGTGTCACCCGCCAACCCGGGAAGTCCGGACACGCCGTCGAGCAGTGTGTCGGTCGGTGCGGTCATCGGAGCTGGCCTCCTGGTGCGTCGACACTCTTGAATCGGATCGGGCAGTCACGGGTCAGTAGTGTGGCATACCCGCGAGACGACGGGTGCATCGCGTCAGGCGTTGGCGCAGCTCGACCGCCAGACTTACCAACTTCGTGGCGCGCCGAACGTCGAGAAAAACCACGTCAGCGCCAGCACGCCTCCGAATCGCAGTATCCAGATCCACATACCGAAGCCGCGCCACTGTTCGATCGAGAAAGCATGCTTCACCGATCCAGCAAGTTTGTACAGCACGTAGGCTCCAGTTGCTAACGGAAGCAGCCGCAGGTCCTTGGGTTGCGGGGAGACTCTTCCCGCTGCCGTGGAGATCAGGAGCAGACCTCCGAGCACCACGCTGACAGCCGCGAGAAGTCCATGACGATCACGGGACGTCGCGACGAAGAGCGTTCCAAAACCGACGGCAATAGCTCCCGCCAACGACATCGCGACCTCAGCTGCCAGGCCTCCGTCGATCTGTTTCGCGGTCATCGCGTTCGCCGCGAAGCCGGCCGTCGCGGCAACCAGCGCGACAACCGTTGCGAGCAATCCGAGGAGCTGCAATGAATCGCGCTGTATGTCTCTGAGACGAGGCTCGAGATTGCGATCAACCAGATCTCCGACCTCCTCAGCGAGTTGACCGATGCGACGTCGCTGTTCGATCTCCATGAGCGCTAGCTCATATTCCTGTTTGCGAGGTACGTCGTGCACCTCGGCGCGGGCTAGAGCTTCGTGCGCATATTCCCTGGCCGCTGCAGGATCCTCGCCGATCATGCCGAGCAACTGCGCTCTGGAAAGCGTGCTCTTCGGCTTCACTAGCAAGTCGTCCTTGCCGCGAGCGCGAATGCACTTAACCAGGCTTCGGAGAGCGAAATCCATGGTCTCGCGGCGGCGCTTTGGGTCATTGGACAGCGCCCAGAACTTCCCAGATCTAATAACTGTCCGAGCAAAGCTATTTGCGATCCCATCATGGTCCGGATGCTTGCTCAAAGCGAGCCACGCGTGCTGTCTGGATTCGACCAATGC
>JAOPYU010000100.1 GCA_025964455.1 Thermoleophilia bacterium
GCGTCCCCCGGGCGCGAGCCATCCACCTGTCTGTCGAGGCGGGGCGGCGCGTTGTCTCAGGTGATCGCGCGTTCCCAGCGGCGCATCGGTCGGCCCAGGTCGTTGGCCGTCTCGCCGGCGTCGGTGAAGCCGTGCTCGGCGAGGAACCGCTCGACGCCGTCGTGGCCCGGGTACACGTCGATGTGCACGTCATCGGAGCGCCACACCTCGGCGTAGCGCAGCGCGGCGACGAGCAGGCGCGAACCGTCGCCCTGCCGCGGCTGCATCACCAGCAGGTCGTCAATCTCCAGGTGGTCGTCGGAGCGCCGCAGCACCACCATGCCGACCGGGTCGCGGAGCGTCCCGATGCACAGCAGCATCGCGCTCGGGTCGGCGATGATGTCCTCGAAGTACTCGTCCGTGCAGTAGACCTCGCGCCACTTGGCGAAGCCCTCCTCGTCGGGCGCCGGGCGGTATCGCTCGCTCATCACGGCTTCCTTGAGGCGCCGCAGGTACGGCACGTGCGCCGGCGTGGCCCGGGCGATCATGAGCGAGTCCAGGCCGCGCGGCACCGCCGCTGCAGTGCCGGGGATGGTCGGGTCGGCGGATGTCGTGACGAGGGCCATGGCCACATTGTCGCACGCGTCGCGTGGGTGCGCGCGCGATCAGGCGGTGGCTGCCTCGCGGGCCGCGCGGGCGGCGCGCAGGGTGACCACCAGGTCGGCGATGCTCACCAGCAGCTCGCGCAGCCGATCGGTGGTGTCCTCGTTGACGAGCGAGCCGTCGTCGGTGAATGCGGCGGCGCCGCCAGGGATCGTGACGCTGGGCTCGGCGAGGGGTCGTGCACCCTGCGTCTTGAGCACCTTGACCAGCTCGTCGCGTGCCCACACGGCGCCGAACTGGCCGGTGCTGGCACTGGTCACCGCGACCGGGATGCCGTAGAGCGCGCTGTCCTTGAGCAGTCCGGAACCGTCCTCGGGCCGCGACGCCCAGTCGAGCGCGTTCTTGAGCTGCCCGGGGATCGACCCGTTGTACTCGGGAGTTGCGATGAAAACGCCATCGGCGGCGCGGATGGCGGCGAGGAAGTCAGTGGCTCCGGGCGGGAAGCCACCGGCCTCGCTGTCCTCGTCGTAGGGCTCGACCTCGGCGAGGCGCTCGTACTCGACGAGCTCCACGCCTTCAGGGGCCAGCCGGCCGGCGAGCCTGGCGAGGCGTCGGTTGAGCGACGCCTCGCGCAGGCTGCCTGCCACGGCGAGGATCCGGATGGGATCGGCCGCTTGCATCAGCTCTTCACCAGCTCGAATGCACCCTCGAGCTTGACGGCCCTGGCGACCACGTCCTGGCCGGAGGGGAGGGTCGCTGCCCACGACACGCCGAACTCGTCGCGGTCGATCTCACCTGCGAGCTCGAGGCCGATGCGGTCATCGCCACCGAGGCCGACGACGGGGCCGGTCAGCTCGCCCTTGAGCGTGATCGGCCGGGTCTGGCCCTTGATGGTGAGTTCACCGATCACCGTGACCGCGCCGCCCTCACCGATCTGGATGTCAGTCGAGCGGAACTCGATGCGCGGGTGCAGCTCGGCGTCGAAGAAGTCGGCGCTCATGAGGTGGCCGTGGAGCTGCTCGTTGGGGAAGGTGATCTTCTCGACCGGGGCGCCACCGATGAGCTCGACGGTACCGTCATCGGAGGCGTTGATCTTCAGCTCGAAGCCCTCGACGACGCCGCGGACCCACGTGATGCCGAAGTGGCGGACGCGGTAGCTGGCGATGCTGTGGAGGGGATCGAGGCTCCAGGTCCCGGCGGGGATGCTGGTGGCGACGGGGGTGGCAGTGGTCATGTGATGCTCCTGTTTCTGAACGATGGTTGCGTGCGCAACTACCTACAGGGATCACCGTACCCGAAGGATGTTGCGCG
This sequence comes from Thermoleophilia bacterium, assembly GCA_025964455.1. The sequence goes on from JAOPYU010000100.1 coordinate 1,894, forward strand.
CGCAACTACCTGCGGCCAAGTGCACCGATCTCGGCATGCCGCACCGTGAAAAGTCCATGGTGGGCTGCCGCCGCATGGCCCGAGCCCCGATCGCCTCGCACTTTTTGGTCGTTGTACGACCAAAAAGTGCGAGGCGACGCCGGGGTTGCCGAGGCGCCTCGGCGCGCGCGGGCCGTTGGCCTTTCGTGCGTGTGCACGGGTGTATTCACGTTCCGGGCGGGGGAGCCGATTGCGCGAGCAATGCTTCTTCGCACGCGCGCATCAGGGGGTGACCACGCGGGCAGCGCCGGTCGGGCGTCGCGCGTGCGTGTCGCCGCGCTCGCGATCGCCCTCCTCGCGGTCGTCGCGTTGGCGCTCGCGCCGCTCACGGCTGCGAATGCGAAGGCATCACGCGTCGGCGCAGCGGCCGCACCGCTGCGATCGCTCACCGATGCGCAGCTCGCGGATCGCGCCGCCGCCTTCGCCGCCGAGGCCGATCGCATCGGCGAGCACCTGCTCGACGTGGATGCCGAGCGCAGCGAGCTCGTGGTGGAGCGTGACGTCGCGAGCGACCTGCTCGGCGAGTTCCTGGCGGCCAGCTACAAGGAGGGGGTCACCGACGGTGGCTCGCTGAGCGGAGTGCTCACTGCCTCCAGCCTGTCGGAGATCCTGGATCGGGCACGCGTCTCCCAGGTGGTCGCCGACCACCATCGCAACATCATCCACTCGCTCGACGACGCCGAGGTGCGCCTCGACGTGCGCGACGTGCAGCGAGCCCAGCTCATCACGCGCATGTCGAGCCTGCAGGCTCGCCTGGTCAAGATCCAGGAGGAGCAGGGCCGACGCGTGCTGCTCCGCGCCGATCGCGCGGCCGAGCGTGAAGCCGCAGCGGCCGCCTCCGCGACCGAAGCTGCACGCGTTCGTGCTGCCGCCGCGGCCAGCTCCGCCGTCACTCCCGGATCGGTGGTCGGCTTCGGTGGGAGTTCGAGCGGTACCGGGGCCGCCCCCGCCGCCCCGTTCGTGCCCGGCGGGACCCAGCCGACGGCGGCCATCCTCGATGCTTACCTCGCGAGCAAGGGCTCGCCGATGACCGGCCAGGGCGCTGCGCTCATGGCGAGCGGCCAGCGCTGGCAGGTCGACCCGCGGCTGCTCGTGGCGATCGCCGGCGCGGAATCCAGCTTCGGCGCCGTGACCTGCGGTCCCAACAACGCATGGGGCTGGGCCTGTCCGAACGATCCCGCCGACTTCGGCAGCTGGGCCGACGGCATCGACACCGTCACGCGCGGCCTGCGCGGCTACTACCTCGACGAGGGCCGCACGAGCGTGGCGCTCATCCAGCAGAAGTACTGTCCGGTCGGTGCCGCCAACGACCCGACCGGGCTCAACTCGCACTGGCGGGCCAACGTCACCAAGTTCCTGCTCGAGCTCGGCGGCAACCCCGCGATGGTCGGCCCCGGCCCGAGTGGCGGGTTCCAGCTGCCGAACTTCGGCCTCGGCGGCGACTGAGGCCACGCGCGCGGCTGCTCGCGGCCACCACGGCCGCTTGGCCAGCCCGACCGACCCTGCCGGTTCGACCAACAGGCATGAGCGCCGTTTCCCTCGCCGGACCACCCCTGCCCACCGGGCTCGTGCAGTCGTCGCCCGCCGCCTCCCCGCAGGCTGTGCAGGCCGCGATGGCCACCGCGGGTCTCGCGCCGGCTGCCGGTCTCGCCGCCGCCCCGACCGTCGCGGGTGCCGCCCCGGACGGCAAGCCCGCCGCTTTCGACGTGCCGCGGGAGTTCCTCGACAAGCTCGAGGCGGCGGTGTCCGAGGGCACCAAGGATGCGCTGACCTTCGCCGCCGAGCACACGCCGGCGGAGCGCTGGATGGTGGCCAACTGGGCGCTGCTGCGCATGGTCTGGCCACCCAAGGACGACGCGGAGGACCTCGCCTACCTGCACGGCGTCGCCAAGACCCGCACCCCTGCCGGTGTCGACGCTGCCAGGTACTGGTCCAAGCACGGCCTCACTGACGAGTGGGAGGCGATGCTCAAGCAGTACACAGCCAAGGCCGGTCCGGCCCAGGCGCGCGCCGCCACCAAGCTGCTGCACGACGCGCTCGCGATGGTCAACTCCGTGACGCAGACCGCCAAGGCGGGCGCGGCCCGCAAGCGCCCGTTCGTGGTCGATCCCTCGCTGCCGCTCGCCGTCGACAAGCCCGGCAACAACCCGAGCTATCCGTCCGGCCACACGAGCGCCGCGTACGCGGCCTGCATGGTGCTCGCCCACCTCATGCCCGACCGCGCGGCGGAGTTCATGGGCATCGCCCGCGATGCCTCGTGGGCTCGCGTCTACGCAGGCGTGCACTTCCCGACCGACGTCCTGGCGGGCGCCAAGCTCGCCACCACCGTCACCTCGTACCTGATCCGCACGTCCCAGGCTCAGCCGATCAAGGGCACCGTGGATCCGAGCGTCAATCCGGGCGTCGCCGGTGGCCGACGCGCACTCGACGGCGCCGCCGTGCTCGCTGGCACGCCGATCGCGGCAGCCGGTGCTTCGCCTGCAGCGCCGGTCATGGCGCCAGGACAGCCCGGCACCTGAGAACGCGCGGTAGCATGGCGCCATGTCGCGCACCAAGGTCCCCACGAAGACGTCCACCTCGGCCAAGCACCTGTGGCTCACCGACGAGGAGCAGCACTGCAGCCTGCTGGCAGCGGACCCCAACGCCTTCCTGATCGGGTTCATCCTCGACCAGCAGGTCACCGTGCAGAAGGCGTTCCGGGGCCCGGCCGACCTGCGTGATCGCATCGGCACGCTCGATCCCGGCGCGATCGCGGCGATGCCCCTCGCCGACATCGAGGCAGCGTTCGCCGAGAAGCCGGCGCTCCACCGGTTCCCCTCCGCGATGGCAGCGCGCGTGCACGAAGCCATGCGCATCGTGCACGAGCAGTACGGCGGCAACGCCGCCCGCATCTGGTGGGAGGCCGCCGACATCGACGAGCTGCGCACGCGTCTGACCGCCATCCCCGGCCTGGGCGCGGGCAAGCTGACGAGCTTCTCGTCGATCCTCGTGCAGCAGTGCGGCGTGCCGATCGCCGGGTGGGAGCAGTCCACGAGCGAATACGGCACGCTCGGTGACGTGGATTCGCCCGAGGCGCTCAAGGCGTACCAGACCCGCAAGCGGGCGTTCAAGAAGGCCGCGCGCGAGGCCGCCGCGGCCGCTGACTGACACGCGTGGCGGCGCTGCTGGCACTCTGCTCGAGCCTGCTGTGGGGCACCGGGGACTTCCTCGGGGGGCGCGCCTCACGCACCCACGCGGTGCTCCGCGTGCTGTTCTGGTCGCAGGCCGCGACCTTCACGCTCGTCTGGCTCGTCGTCGGCCTGGGCGCCGGGGCCGGGTGGCTCGACCTGGACGTGCGCACGGTCGGCATCGGTGTGCTGGGCGGCATGGCTGGAGTCGTCGCGCTCGGCGCGTTCTACCGCGCACTGGCGATCGGTCCCATGAGCGTCGTGCCGCCGATCGCCGCGGCGGGGGTCGCGCTGCCGGTGGTCGTCGGGATCCTCTCGGGCGATCCGCCGTCTCGCGTGACGCTCGGAGCGATCGTCCTCACCGTGGTCGGCATCGTGCTCGCGTCGATGGGGGAGGGCTCCAACGACGAGGAGGGGTCGCTCGTGCCGACCCGAATCGCGGGGCGAACGCTCGCGCTGTGCCTGGTCGCAGCGCTCGGGTTCGGACTCATGTTCGTGGCGATGGACGCGGCGGCCGGCGACACCGCGGCCAGCGCCCTGGTCGCGACCGCCGGCGTTCGCCTCGGCAGCTTCACCGTACTCGTGCTCGCCGCGCTGTCGACGCGCATGCGCCCGACGCGCGACGTCACCCCGCGCTCGGTGCTCGGCTTCGCGACGATCGGGCTCTTCGACACTGCCGCCAACCTGACGTTCGCCGTCGCGACGACCCGCGGTGCGCTCGAGGTGGTCGCGGTGCTCGGCTCGCTCTACCCGGTCGTGACGAGCGCCCTGGCCCATGTCGTCCTCGGTGAGCGGCTCGGTCGCGTGCAGCTCGTCGGCGTGGTCGCGGCGATCGCCGGCGTCGCGGTGCTCGCCAGCGCCTGAACGTCGGGATGCCACGACGAGCCCGCGCGAGGCGAGTCACGAAGCTGCATGCCGGGACCGTCCGGTACGGATCGGAGCGGAACGGGACACATGGATGGTCCCGGTGCTGCAGTCGTGTCACTCGCGTCGCGCGGGCGTGTCGTTCACGAGCCGTGAGGCCGAGCCTGTCAGGCGCCGCGCACGTTGGTGGACCGGTCGGGTGACGCCGTGATCAGCCTGACGACCGAACCCTTGTCATCCACCCAGCTCACCGTGAGCGGTGCTTCGTGGTGGGCACGCTTTCGGCGCGACCAGTCACGGGCAGGGACGTTGTCTGACCCACCGTCGGATTCGGGGTCCATCGGTGGAGCAGGCGTGGTGCTGCCTGCCGCGTCGCCGGTTCGGGGCCGGTCGAGGCGTTCATCGTCCATGCTTACGTTCTCCCACGTACAGATTCGGCATCCATGCCCTTGTCAGACGCGGCGCTACCCCCACGGAGCTCCTCGTCTCACCCCTTGATCCTGCGGCACGGAGCGAGTTCGGGCATCGGGGAGACCTACCTAGGGAACTACCTATCTTTGGACAGGCGGCAGGTCTGCGACGGTCGAGGAGCGAACCGTCGGGGTTGCGGCGGATCGGTCCACGAGCTGGACCTGGCCACCCGCGATCGCGGCCAGCACGCGCTCGCGCAGCGCATGTTCGGTGACGAATCCTGCGGCGTCGGCATCCTCGCCGGGACGGGCCCGGCCATCCCCCACGAGCTCGGTGCCCAGGTGGTTGTTGGCGGTGTCCATGGCCCGGGAGAACGAGTCGTTGTTGTCCTGGCCGTCGCGCTCGTGGGCCTCGCCCGCGGCGATCGCGAGTTCGTGTGCCTCGGTCGGCGCCGTGCCGTGCTCGCGCATCGCGCGCAGCGAGAACAGCGCCGCGGCGAAGGTGTGGCGGAAGGCATCCTGCGGGCCGTCGAGCGGCTCGCGGGGACCGTAGAGGCGCTCCTGGGAGCTGCGCGCCGCGTCTGCCACGCCGAGGCCGAGCGATGCGAGCCACGGCTTGGTCGGGTGGCTCACGACGAACCAGAGCTGCGCCTTGCGATCGAGCGCGATCAGGTCGAGCTGCCGCTTCACGGCGCCGCCCGAGAGGTGATCGGCGACCAGCAGCGACGCGCCGAGGCCAGCTCCGAGCGCGCCACCCTTCCAGGCACCGCTCGCGAGCGCAGCTGCGCCCCAGCCGGCGCCCGTCGAGCGCAGCAGCAGGGCCCCGGCGCCCAGGCCGATCCCGGCGGCCCAGCCGAGGGTCCCGGCGATCGGCAGCAGCGGCGCCTTCCTGGGCAGGTCGGGCGTGGTCGAGGCGAGGCGAGCATCGACGCTCGCACCCGAACGATTCGGGGCGGGCGCCGGGCCGGGCGTCGGTGACGGCGTGAGCCGGATGGGGGAGATGTCAGTCATCGCAGGGCCAGCCCGATCCCGCCGAGCACCAACCCGGCACCGATCGCCAGGTCGGCAGCATTGAGCACGCCGAGCGGCGTGGCGAGGTAGTCGGTCACGCGCCCGCGCGTCGCGCGGTCGACCAGGTTCGCCGCCATGCCGCCCGCGACCAGTCCGGCGCCGAGCTGCACGGCGAGCGGGCGCCGGGTTGCGATCCCGGCGCCGGCAATGCCGAGCGCAAGCAGTCCGCCCACGCCGATCATCGCGCGACCGAGGCCGTCGCTGTTGCTCGCCGACGCGATGCCGGCCTCGTTGGTTCGACGCACGAGCCGGGTGCCGAGCGGGCCGCGTGCGCGCTCGCCCTCGTCGAGGGCGTGCTCTGCCGCGACCTTGAGCGCGCGATCGACCACGATGGTCCCCGCGGCCGCTCCGGCCGTGATCAGTGCTGCTCGCCCGACACCCGTCATCTCGTCAGTCAGCCCCTAGTAGCCGTCGCCGCGCGACGTGCCGCCGCCCGGGTAGTAGCCGGTGTCAGGGTAGTCCTCGCGACCGCCGTCACCGTCACGGTCGGTGTAGCCGCCGTCGTAGTTCGGGTTGTCATAGGGGTACGGGTCGTAGCCGCCCGGATACGGGCGAGGGTCGACGCCCGGGTAGTCGCAGTCGGCGTCGCCGTAGTAGTCGCAGTAGCCATCGCGCTGCGAGGAGCTCGCGTTGCCGATGAGCGCCGCACCGAGCGCGGTCGCGGCGATCGCCGCACCGATCCCGAGGCCGATCATCGGGTGGCCCTTGATCTTGCCGATGATGCCGCCAGCCGCGAGGCCACCGGCAGCGATCGTGCCCAACGCGATGTTCTTGGGCGAGACGATGTCTCGCTGCTTCGGCGCGCCGATGTTCGGCAGGCTCAATCCCATGATCGACGTCATACGTCGTGTCCCTTCGTCCCGCTGGGCCCAGTCCCGCCGCGCGCGTCCAACACGCAGCCAAGGGCACAGCCATGTCCCACGCCCGTCTATCGAGGACGGCGAGACACGCGATTCAGGGCAACCGGCGCGGGCCGGAAGGATTCAGGAGGAGGAGGGAGGCGCGGCGCGCAGCTCAGCTGGCGGCGTCGCGGATCTCGTCGTTGCGGCGCAGGCGGCGCTGCAGCAGCTCCCAGGCGTTGGCCTCGGCGCCCTCGTAGTGGGAGCGGTCGGCCTCGCGCAGCAGGCGCAGGTAATCGACCCACGCCGAACGGCGCCGTCGCTCCCAGGCCGCCACGGCTGCGTCGTCGATCGCCGGAATCTGACTCCATCGTGCAGTCGTCATGCGTCGAAGTGTAGCGGAGGTCGCGGATACCGGGGAGCAACCCGGATCCCAGCGGCGGTGCGACACGCCCCAGTGCTCGAGCAGCACGCTCCCTGACCGACATCGGCGCAGTCGGGAATACTCCGCGCATGCCGACGCCGCCGCTGACACCCGAACAGTTCTCCGTCCTCGTCGAGCTCGCGCGAACCGATTCGCAGCTGATCGGCTCGCCCGACCACGGCGAGGGGCACTGGCTCGACGTTGCGAACGTCGGGCTCCAGCTCGCAGCCGCAGACGCGCGTGTCGACCCGCACGGCATCGTGCTGTTCGCGCTGCACCACGACTGCCGCCGCATCAGCGAAGGTCATGACCCGGCACACGGCGACCGCGGCGCAGCAGTCCTGGCAGCCGGCTTCCGAGCGCTCGGGATCCCGGAGCTGCCGCCCGCGGTGCAGACGGTGCACCGCGCATGTGAACTGCATCACGGCGGGCACGTCGAGCGCGACGATGCCACGATCGGCGCCTGCTGCGACGCGGACCGGCTGCTGCTGCCGCGGGTCGGGATCACCCCGGATCCCGCGTACCTGTTCACCGACCTCGCGAAGCGCCACGCGGTCGAAGGTGGGCTGGTGACGACGGCATCGGATGAGCGCAGCTGGCTCGACCTGTGGAGCGCGGCCACCGACGCCGCTGGCTGACGCCTCAGCTCACGTCGAGCGGTGCACCGGGATCGGGCGCGCCGGCGTACAGACCTCGCGGCTCGTGCTCCCACGCCTCGATGCCGCCCGGAGCGGGGCGATCGATGAAGCCGTAGCGCTCGTCGTACTCGGACTCGATCTCGCGCGCCAGGCCGTAGGACGGCACGCGTCCCGCAAGCACTCGCGAGGCTGCGGCGAGCTGCAGCTGCGCCTCGTGGCGGGTGGCCTCGGCCCCGTAGCGGAGTGCCTTCTGGATCGAGCCGGGCAGGTCGCCGACCTCGAAGGTCCCGGGCGAGCGGACCTGGAGCTCGACGCGGCTGCGTGTGATCACCATGCGCACGGTGGCGCCTTCCCACACGTTGGTGACGTCCGCGAGGATGCGATTCAGCCGAACCGGCTGCGCGCGACGGGTCGATCCGTGGCGCAGGTCGGTGGCGCGGTGCTTGGATCCCGGCACCACGCGCGGGCGGAACTGACCCCGGCGCGCACTGCGCAGCGCACCGAGCGTCGGGCGCCACGCCTCCTGTGCACCCGCCACGGTCTCGGCGACCGCCCACTCGACCTTGCCGAGCGCCTGCTGCAGCCCTGCGCTGAGCGGTTCGTGGAAGCCGGCGATGCGCTGCGCCTCGGCGCCGCCATCGAGGTAGACGTCGAGGGTCCGGTGGTCACGGAGGCGATCGTTGTCGTCGCTTGAGGCCCATCCGCGCCAGCGCCAGATGGTGTCGACTGCGGCGATGGATACATCCACGTGCCGTATGACGAACCTCGAACCGTCCATGCCCGTACCGTACTTGGGCCGTCGGATGCACGCGGTGCCGCGGTTTTCGCGCGGTTTCGGGTGAGTGAGCGGTCGCTCATCACCGCGAGAAGTACCTGCAAACGCACACGGGGCGAATTCGGCCTGCGTGTGCAGGCCGGATCCGCCCCGGGCAGCGTCGTTCGCGCAGCCTCAGCTGGTGGGCTGCGGCGTCGTGCGCAGGTACGGCTTCACCGTCACATAGCCCGGGAAGCGCTCGGCGGCGGCCTCGTCGCTCACGGCGGCCGTGATGATGACGTCCTCGCCCGCGCGCCAGTTGGCCGGCGTCGCGACCTGGTGCTTGGCGGTCAGCTGCAGCGAATCGATCGTCCGCAGGATCTCGGTGAAGTCCCGGCCCGTCGCCGCGGGGTAGGTGAGCGAGAGCTTCACCTTCTTGTCCGGTCCGATCACGAAGACCGAGCGGACGGTCATCGTGTCGGATGCGTTCGGGTGGATCATCCCGTAAGCGTCCGCGATCGATCGGTCCTTGTCCGCGATCAGCGGGAAGTTGACCGACGCGCCGGTGACGTCCTTGATGTCCTCGGTCCACTGGCCGTGGTTGGCGAGCGAGTCGACGCTCAGGCCGACGACCTTCACGCCGCGCTTGTCGAACTCGGGCTTGAGCGCCGCGACGGCGCCAAGCTCCGTCGTGCAGACGGGCGTGAAGTCGGCCGGGTGCGAGAAGAGCACGCCCCAGCTGTCGCCGAGGTAGTCGTGGAAGTGCAGCTCGCCCTCGGTGGTCTCTGCGGTGAAATCGGGGGCAACGTCGCCCAGCTGGATCGCCATGTCGGTCAGTCCTCGTGTCTCGGAAGTCGGATGTCGCGAGCGCATCGCCCGCATCGCATTCCATACTAGATCACTAGGGAATGCGAGGGGGCGTGAATGCGGTTCGAAGGTGCACATTATTGCGCCCGCAACCATCTGGCGAATCCGAGGCCCCGCAAAGCGTCACCCGCCGGCCCGGGAATCCATGAGCAGGTCGAACCAGTAGGGCGCCTTTGCGTTGCGTGGCAACTGCACGTCGGCCTCGTCGGCGAGCTCCTCGAGCAACGTCTCGATGAGCCCGTAGCCGTGGCCGACGTCGTAGAACGCCGCGAGGTCGGGGAGGCGGCCGAGCGCGTCGCGCTGCGTGCGGAGCGAACCGGCCGCCTCCGCGACGGCGCCCCGGCGCGTGCGGGCATGCGCCTCGAGCGCTGCCGGACCCTGGTCGAGGGACCACTGCAGCGACATCGCCTCGCACACGTGACGAGCGACGCTCACGAACGGGGAGATCACCTCGTCGTGCCACGAGCGCTCCGTGCGGCAGCGGCGCAGCCGCGTGCCGAGCTCGGTCGCCAGCTCGCGCTCCATGTGGCGTGTGCGCTCGGCGACTCGACCCTGCAGGTACCCGGCGGCGACGATCCGGTACAGGCCCTGCATGAGCGTCGTGGGGGAGCGTGCGTTGACGAACTGCACGAAGTGCAGGTCGCAGCCCGGGATGAACTCCAGCCATCCGACGCCCGCAAGCGCCATGATCGCCGTCGCCGATCGGGCGACCTCATCGAACGTGCACGGATCGAGGGCGACTTTCAGGTCGGCCGCAGCGAGCATCCGGTCCGCCTCCGCGACGAGTGGCTCGGTGACCCCGAGCGCGGCTGCTGCCTGGTCGATCGTCAGCTCGTGGTCGTCCAGCGCCGCATCGATCGCCGCCATCGCCTCGTCGATCGTGCGCGCGAGCTCCAGGCGAAGGTCGCGGTCGACCCGGAACTCCTCGCGCAGTCGCCACGTCAGGTCGGCGGCCTCGGTGCAGCGGTCACGCAGCAGGGCCAGCATCGCGTCGAGCAGCTCGTCGTCGGTCTCGGTTCGCGGCATGAGGATCATCGCGTCGGGCATCGTGGCTCCAGTCGATCGAGGGGTCTGGACCCATCGTCGGGGAGTTCGTGTGACACGTGTCGCGCCACGTGCGCCAGAAGTGTGCCGAGTGTCAGTCGCGCGGGTTGGCGCGCCGCCGGAAGGCGTTCACGTCGTTGAGCAGGCGCAGCTCGGCGAGCGAGGCCGCGTCTGTTGCGAGCAGCGACGGGCTCGCCACGACGATGGCGAGGGCGCGTGCGCGGCTCACGGCGACGTTGCACCGGTGCGGGTCGAGCAGGAACTCCAGCCCACGCGGCAGGTCGTCGCGGCTCGACGCCGTCAGCGACGTGATCGCGACCGCGGCCTCCTGGCCCTGGAACCTGTCGACGGTGCCGACGCGCACGCCCTCCGGCAACGCGGCGCTCAGCTCACGCCGCTGCGCGTTGTACGGCGCGACGACGATTATGTCGTCCGGCTGCAGCGGTCGCTCCGGTTCGCCGAATCGCGCCACCACCCGGCCCCCCTCGAGCATCCCTGCCACCAGGCGCGTGATCGCCGCGACCTCCTCGGGGGCGCTGACGCGATTGCCGGTGTGCGGCACCTGGACCATGTGGATCCCGCACGAGGGGAGTCCGTCCACGGCGACGCGGTGCTCGATCGTGTCGGGGTGCGACTGCAGACGCCCCTCGTAGTAGGTCCGGCTGATGAAGTCCGTCACGACCGGGTGCATGCGGCGGGTCACGGGGAGCAGCACCGCGCGCTCGGCAGGCAGCACCGCGTGCTCCTCGAACAGGTGCTCGAGCACGCTCGAGTGGAGGCCGAACGGGTGCTGCACGGTGGAGGGCTGCGGCAGCTGCTGGGGATCGCCCACCAGCAGCACGCGGCGCGCGCACGCGGCCATCGCCGTGATCGCGAGCAGGGACACCTGGCCGGCCTCGTCCACGAGCAGGACGTCCAGCTCACCGGTCTCGCACTGGCAGAACTGCCACGCCGTGCCGGCCAGCACATCCACGTCCCCCGCACGCAGCGCTGCCGCCGCGTCCTTGGTCGACCTGCTGCGCTCGAGCCATCCGAACTCGATGTCTCGTTGCTTGCGCTCCTTCTCCTTGCTCGTCAGCGCATAGGCCGCGCGGATGCCCGGGGCGCCGGCTTCCTCGATGCCGCAGAGCACGTTCTGGATCGCAGCGTGGCTGTTCGCGGCGACCCCGACGCGCATGCCCGCCGCCACCAGCGCGGCGATCACGCGCGCGCTCGTCCAGGTCTTGCCGGTGCCCGGTGGCCCCTGGACCACCAGGTGGGAGCCGTCCATGCGCTGCACCAGCTCGGCGAGCAGTGCAGGGTCGGGCGGCGTGGCCAAGGTCTCCGGACCGGGCCCGTGGGTCACCGCCGGGATTCGCCGGCCCAGGATCGACAGGAGCGCCGCGTGCGGATCCACGCTCGTGAAGGGATCGCGCCCCGCTTCGACAGCGCCCGCGAATTGCTCGCCCACCGCGCGCGCCACGCCCTCGAGTGAATCCAGGCGGATGTGCGTCCAGCCGATGACCGAGTGCGGGTGCCGATCCGGATCGAGGCCCTTGGCCACGAGCTTCGCGCGTTCGCCAGCCGTCGTGCGGATCGTGACGCGCCGGCCATCCTCGTCGATCTCGCGGATCGTGCCGACCGCCTCGATCGTGTCGGCGTCCAGCGCGACCGCCTTGGCCTCGACGAGCGTGACCTGGTCCGGGAACTCGTAGGTGCGATCGATGGTCCCCGGCTTCGCGCCTGCCGGAGCGTCGTCGCGCTCGACCGGCGAGAGTTGCCCGATCGCGGCCGGCTCGCGCACGTAGTCCTCGGCATCTCGATCGTCCCTGCGGCCGTACAGATCGCCGAAGAACTCGCGCTTGATGCGGCGGTCCCAGCCGCGCATGCCGCGCAGCAGCAGCGCGACGTCGCGCACGTCGCCGGGTGCGTCGGGATCGGCGCCGATCCGCTCCAGTCGCTGCGCGAGCGTGACGACCGGCTCCTCCGTGGAGTCCTCACTCGGCTCGTCCTCGTCGACCTCGACCGGCACCGGGCGCGGGGGCCAGGCGATCCCCACCGCAGCTGCCTCGTTCGCCTGCTCGAGCAGCCAGTCGCGCAGCGCGAGCGTGGAGTCGCAGTCGACACGGTTGTATCTGATGATCGTCTCGCGCACGGCGGGATCGGATGTCAGCAGCCACTGCTCGTACACCTCGATCGAGGCGCCGCCGTCGGCGAGGTCGTCACCCGCGCGGCTGATCCCATACAGCGGCTCGAGCTGCTTGATCGAGTAGCTCTCGGTCCCAACGAGCATCGCTTGGCGCACCACCGCGAACAGGTCGACGAACACGCCGGCGCGCAGCAGGCGGTCGAGCCGCCACATCTCGTGCGGGTGCTGTTTGGCCAGGCGCCGCAGCGCGGTGATCTCGTACGGCGCGTAGTGGAACACGTGCATGCCGGGGGAGCGCTCGCGACGCGCATCGACCTCGTCCAGGAACGCCGCGAACGCGCGCGCCTCGGCAGCGGGGTCGTCAGCCCACAGGTGGTCGAACGTGGTCGAGCCATCGCCGGCGCGCGTGGTCCAACCCCAGAGGTACTCGAGCGCACCGCTGTCGTGGTAGGGGTAGCCCTCGAAGTCGAAGAACATGTCCTCGGCGTCGGGCGGCGGCAGCAGCGCGAATCCACGCCCGCCCACCTCATCCGACCCGGGCCGGCGAAACTCCACGCCGGGCAGCGGCAGCTCGCGCGCGGCGAGCTGCAGGCGCGCCTGGTGCTGCAGCCCGTCGAGCGTCGCTCGGCCCATGTTCGGGACCTTGTCGACGGTCGACTCCGCGAGCTGCGTCAGGGTCGTGATCCCGACCGCCGCGAGCTTGGCACGCTGGTCGGCGCGGATGCGGGCGACGAAGCCGAGGTGGTCGACGCTGCGTCGCTGCGATTCGCACGTCGGGAGGAATTCGCACGACACGCAGTGCGCGACCGGGTCGGGCACCCGCTTCAGTTCGCCGGCGAGGTCGAGCGCCACCGCTGCGCCGAACCGCTCGCGCGCGGCGAGGTAATACTCGATGTGCTCGTGGGTGCTGAGCGTGTGGCGGCGTCCGTCGCCCGTCACCACGTGCAGCCGCTCCGGGAGGCTGTCCTGGAGCGCGCCGAGCGCATCTGCATAGGCGCACGCCTGCAGCACGTGCGCCACGCGCACGCTTCGGGCGTACTTGATCTCGACCGGCTCGTATACCGCGGGCTCGGACCCCGGCACGCGCTCGAGCAGGTCGGCGAACCCGAACACCTCGCGCGAGCGCAATGGTGCCTGGGCGATCAGCTCGACACCGTCGGCCATCGCGGCCTCGAGCGTCGCGCGCCCGGCACGCGGATCCCCCTGGGCCGCCGCCGCGATGTCGATGAATCTTCCGCCCGCCGCCTCGGTCTCCGCGCGACGACGCGCGACATAGGCAGTCTCGAACGCGCGTCCCTTCTCCACGATGAGTCCGCTCGCCTCGACAACGGGCTCGCGACCTTCCGCGATCGCCACGGCACGCTCGCGCGCTCGCTGCGTCAGGTAGGCGCAGCGTGCGTGGTTGGCGAGGTCGGTGGCCGACGCTCGGAAGCTCTGGGTGGCCGGGGCATAGCGCATGGGGGCACTCTCTGTGTAGCGCGTCGGTCGGTCGCAGATGACGTCCGCCGTGCGCCCTCAGAACGTTCATCCATCGTTTATCGACGGGCCCGCCCGGACACCACAGCCCCGATGACCGCCCACGCCACCCCCGCCGAGGTCGCGCAGCTGGAAGAAGCCAGCGACGCCATCCGCTCCCGCGCCGCGCACCTGCGCGCGATCGCGGTCGAGCTCGAGGAGCTCGTGGAGGATGACGTCGCTGATGAGCTCGTCGTGGTCACGACCCAGCGCCTGGAGGAGCTCGACCAGCTCCTCAACGGCGAGGTCCGCCTCAATGAAGCCCGGGCCGGGATTCCCGGCCTGGACCAGATCATGGAGCGCCTCGCCGAGGACGACTAGGTCGCCTGTGTCGGCGGGGTCGGCCGCATCATCGCGATCTGCGCACCGGTGGGGTCCTCGACCCAGCACGAGCGTCCGGCGCCCGGGATGTCGTGCGGCTCCATGACCGCCCGCGCTCCGTGCTCCTGGGCCTTCGTGAACGCCGCGTCGGCGTCGTCCACGTTGAAGTAGGAGAACCACTGCGACGGCGCGCCGGCCTCGCGGGCTGCCTGCATCTGTCCCATCTTGCCGCCGGCGCCGGTCTGCACGTCGTCGACCTGCTCCGGCACGATCAGGTGGTACGTCATGTCGGGACCCATCTGCATCGCGTCGGTCGTCCAGCCCACGAGCCCGCCATAGAACGCGAGCGCCGCGTCGAGGTCGCTCGTGTGCAGCTCGTACCAGAACGGCGAGCCGTGCTCGTCCTTGACGGTCGTGACGCCCGGCTGCGCGTCCTGCCAGATGCCGAAGCGCGCACCGGTCGGGTCGGTCAGGACGGCCATGCGTCCCATGTCGAACACGTCCACGGCCTCGGCCGTCACCGTGCCACCGAGTTCCTGCGCGCGCGTGATCGTCGCATCCACGTTCTCGACGTTCAGGTACGGCATCCAGTGCGACGGCGTGCCCGCCGCGGCGCGCTCCTCCGACAAGCCACCGATGGCTGCCTTGGAGCGATCGTCGATGCGCGCCGGGACGTACCGGTTCGGCGCGCCCGGGATCTCATCGAACTGCCAGCCGAACATGCCGGCATAGAACGCGCAGGCGGCATCGACGTCGGTCGTGTGCAGGTCCGTGAAGTAGAAGTGGCCCGGCAGGTGCGCGAGGGGCGTGAGCGTGGAGGAGGCGGAGGACGTCATGTCAGTTCGCCTCCGCCAGCTCAGCGTCGGGCGCGGGCTGCGCCGCGGCCGGATCCATCCACAGGACTTCCCAGTAGTGACCGTCGAGGTCGGCGAAGGCGCGGCTGCGCATGAACCCCATGTCCTGGGGGTCGCCGATGTCGGTGCCGCCAGCAGCCACCGCCTGCTCCGCGACCGTGTCCACGGCCTCGCGGCTGTCGACGCTGAAGCAGTACATCGCCGGTACCTGCGTGCTCAGGTCCGCGAAGGGGCGTCCCTTGGTGAACTCCTGGAAGCGCGGCTTCGTGAGCAGCATGAAGTACGCCTGCTCACCCACGAGCATGCACGTGGCCGTCTCGTCGGTGAACAACGGGTTGAAGCTGAAGCCCAGCTCGGTGAAGAACGCGACGCTCGCGTCGAGGTCCTCGACGGGGATGTTCACGAACAGGCTGCGGTTGGGGTGCTGTGGGACGCTCATGGCGGTGGTGCTCCTTCGGAGTGGGTCTCGCACATCGTGTGTGTCGCAGGGATAGACGCCCCCGGCCACCGGAACTCATCGGTGGATGTCAGGATCCGGCGTCGGGCAGGCTCGGTGCCAGGCCGAACAGCGGGAACAGGCGCTCGGTGTCGAGGAAGAACGTCGCGGCGGCGAGATTCCCGTCCTCGTCCAGCTCGAACAGGTCGAGCGACCACGGGTCGAAGCCCATGCCGTCCTCGCGTGGCTTGTACTGGCCGTAGGCGGGGACCCCGTTGGCGGTGCCGGCGTAGACCAGGCGCGAGCCGGCGCAGCCTGCGCCCGGACCGAACCACCACGCGAGCACGTCCTCGCGGCCCTCGAGCCAGAGGTCGTACGGCGGCATCGACTGCAGCGCATCGTCGCGCAGCATGCCCGCGAGCTCATCCATGTCGTAGCGCTCGAAGGCGCTGGCGAAGCGGTCGAGCTTGTCGCGGTCAGCGTCGGTCGCGGCGCGCGCCGATGCCCGGTCGAAAGCGGTCGGGGAGGCCTCGAGGGTGGCGCGTGCGCGCTGCAGGGCGCTGTTGACCGATGCCTCGCTCATCTCGAGCAGTGTCGCCACCTCGGCCGCAGTCAGCCCGAGTACCTCGCGCAGCAGGAGCGTCGCGCGCTGGCGGGCGGGGAGGCGCTGCATCGCGGTGACCATCGCGAGGCGAACGGATTCGCGGCGGATGGCGACGGCCTCGGGATCGGTCGAGCTCGTGAATGCGACGAGCGCATCGGGGATCGGTTCCACCCATGGCACCTCGGGGGTCGCGAGGTTGGCGGCGACGGGCTCGCGGGCGGGGCCCAGGTCCATCGGCAGGGCGCGTCGCTCGCGCGCGGCGGCCATGTCGATGCAGACATTGGTGGCGATCCGGTACAGCCAGGTGCGCACCGACGCGCGCCGCTCGAAGTCGCTCGCGCCGCGCCAGGCGCGCAGCAGCGTCTCCTGGACGGCGTCCTCCGCCTCGAAGGGCGAGGCGAGCATGCGGTAGCAGTAGCCGGTGAGCTCGGGCCGGTGCTGCTCGAGCTCGCGTTCGATGTCGAGGGGTGCGTCCGTGGTCGTCATGAGGACAGCCTGCCTGACGGGATGCACGCGACGCGAGTCGCGGGACTCAGTCGTCGTCGTCCGCGCCCTCGTTGGTCGTCGGTGGCACGTACACGATGGAGGATGTGATCGTCGACTTCTTCGGCAGCGAGTAGATGCCGCCTTCGCAGTTGACGAGGATGTCGTTGCGATCGACGAACGCCATGTCCTCGTT
>JAOPYU010000126.1 GCA_025964455.1 Thermoleophilia bacterium
ACGTCCTACTACCGCGCGAAGGAAGAGCTCGGGCAGCTCGAGATGGAGCGGATGCGCGCGGAGCTGCCAGTGACATACCGCCCGCCGCACGCCTGAATCACCGGCCAGGTCTCGATCGATGCGCATCCTGTCGACTTCATCTCGACAGAACCACCATCGACGCACCGGACGTGCTGCCGGCGATCAGCGCTGGCGCTTGCGGGCGACGGCGTGGGCGAGCGCCCAGCTGTGCGCGCAGAGCACGTAGAACGTCGCCATGGCGACGAGCACCACGAACACGGCGAGACCGCCGCCCGGAACCATGGTGGCGGCGACGAGGCCGAGCAGCACATGCGCGATCGCGAGCGTGTACATCGCGACGAACATCCCTCGGCCCGGCTTCACCAGCTTCGCGGCAGGCTGGTTCCAGGTGCCGCGGCGCGGGCCGAAGCGCAGCGACACGCCCAGCATCGCGAGGGCGAACAGGATCATCCCTGCGAAGAGCGCGGTGACCAGCACGATGTCGGTATCCATGGACATGCCTCCTGTCTATCGGCACGAAGATGCCCCATGGGGATGGCCGATGCACCCGGTGGCCGCAGCTTGGCCCTTCCTGCAGGCGATAGCATCCGCCCTGATGAGCCTTCCCGCGATCGACCCTACCGACATCGATGCCCTCCTCACGCGCGTGCTGGAGCTGAGCGTCCCGCTGCACTCGACGATCGAGGCATTCGACGAGGAGGGCGCGAGCTACGTGCTCGAAGGCGCCCCGGGAGTAGCGTTCTTCCAGCGTGACGCCGGCGACACGATCGGCCACGTGTCCGGCTCGCCGAGCCCCGCGCTCATGCCGCCGCTCGATGACCTGCGTCGCCGCCACCTGGCCGCGGTCGGTGCGGCGGACGACGTCGACAACAGCCACCTGCCGGCCCTGCTGCTGCTGTGCACGTACCTGGCGGATCCCGAGACGAGCCGCAAGCTCGGGCTCGACAGCGTGGTGCGCCAGCGCGCAGCCCAGATCCGCCCGCTCGAGGAAGAGGAAGGCCAGCACGATCCGGACCTGCAGCCCCTCGATGCGGCACTGCGCGCGTGGGTGCCGCTCCGGGCGGCGCACCTGCCGGACGTCGACGAAACGTGGCCGGCGATCCTCGAGTTCGTCTTCCCGAGCGACCGCTACACGAGGCACGTGCCATGGGAGGGCGCTGCCGGCGAGACCGCGCAGCTGCCGAGCGCCCACCAGCACTGAGGCACGCTCAGCGCTCGCCCGCGGGCTCCCAGCGGAAGCTGCGGACCGAGTATGCGCAGGCCACCACGGCCCACGCCGTGAGCACCACCGCGCCGATGGCATCGCCGCGGTCCAGGCCACCCGTCCATGCGTGCTGGATGGGGATCACGAGGTTCTCGAGTGGCAGCACCTTGCCCGCGTCGATCACCCAGTCCGGGAGCCCGTCGACATTGTGCAGCAGGGCGGTCACGAGCACGAGGCCGAGATAGGCGGCGTTGGTGATCGCCGGAGCGCTCTCGCTCGTGGGGATCAGGCTCGCGACCGCGAACCCGAGTGACACGAAGCATGCGGTGCCGAGCACGACGAAGCCAACCAGCGTGAGCGGGTGCTGGGGTGCATCGGCGCCGAAGATGAACACGCCGGCGACGACGATGATCGCCACCTCCACCGCAATCACGAGCAGCGTCGAGAGCGCCTTGCCGAGGATCAGTGTGCCGGCGTCGAGCGGCGTCGCCATGACGCGCTTGAGCACGCCCTGGTCGCGGTGCATCGCCAGCTGGATGGCGAGGCCCTGGAAGCCGGTCGACAGGATGCCGAGCCCGGCGATGAGCGGCACGTTGTCGACGGGATCGTCGCTCATCGCGAGCACGAACAGCATCGCGAGCGGCAGCACGAACGTGAAGAACATGCCGCTGCGGTTGCGCCAGAAGATGCGCTGTTCCACGCGCAGCTGCATACCGAGCATCGAGCCGCCGTTCACGGTGCCGCCTCCGTCAGGGCCAGGTAGGACTCCTCGAGGCTGGGCGCGCGCACGTCGAGGTCCTCGAGCGGCGTGCCCTGGGCGACCGCCCAGCCGCACAGCTGCGCGAGCGCCTCGGTCGGCTGCTGGACCGCGAGTTCGAACCGGCCCGGCGCGACCAGCCCCGAGCGGACCGGCTCAGGCAGGTCCTCCGCCGTCACGTCGTGGGGGATCGTCGCGCGGATGATGGTTGCGAGGCGCAGGTCGCGTGCGAGCGCCTCGGGCGTGCCTTCGCCGATCACGCGGCCGGCCCCGATCACGATGACCCGGTCGGCGAGGCGCGCGGCTTCCTCCATGTAGTGCGTGGTGAGGACCACCGACGTACCGAGGCGCGCGAGCTCCCCGATCACGTCCCAGGCGCGCCGACGGGCGGCGGGATCGAAGCCGGTGGTCGGCTCGTCCAGGAAGATCACCTCGGGCCGCCCGACGAGCGCGACTCCGACGTCGAGGCGGCGCTGCTGGCCGCCGGAGAGCTGGCGCACGCGCTTGTGCGCGACCTCCTCGAGCCCGACGAGTTCGATCACCTCATCGACGCCGCGCGGATCCGGGTACCACGCGCGGTGCATCTCGATCGTCTCGCGCGCGGTGAGGTAGCGGTAATGGCCGGTCTGCTGCAGCACGACCCCCACGCGTCGACGCAGCTCGCGCAGGTCGGCGCGCACGGCCGGGTCGAGCCCGAGCAGGCGCACCTCGCCGCCCGTGCGGTCGCGAAAGCCGGTGAGGATCTCCACGGTGGTGGTCTTGCCGGCGCCGTTGGGCCCGAGCACGCCGAGCACCTCGCCGCGGCGAAGGGTCAAGGAGACGTCGTGGAGCGCGGGCGTGTCGGCGCCTGCGTAGCGCTTGTGCAGGCCACGAACGTCGAGCACGACCTCGTCGGCATGGGAAGCGGCCTTGGTCACCGCGCGAGCGTATCAGCGCGCACCGATGCGCCGTGGCGCGCGAGCCGGGCCGGTTGGAGCAGCTGGTCGCTGCTCAGGCGAGCTTGAGCGTCATGCCGGGCTTGATCTTGTTCGGATCAGCCCCGACGACGCCCTTGTTGAGCTCGTAGAGCCGCTTCCAGTCCATGCCGTTGGCGGCCGCGATCTTCGAGAGCGAGTCGCCCGCCTTGACCGTGACGGTCTTGGGCTTGGCGGCATCCTTCTTGTCGTCGGTCGCGGCGGCGGGCTTGGCGCCAGCCTTCTTCGCGTCGGCGGCCTTCTTGGCCGCTGCCGGATCGGTGGCAGCCCCGGCTGCGGGCGCGGTGGCCGCAGCAGGTGCGCCGCCGGCAGCTGTCGTCGCCGGAGCGGCACCGGTGGCCGGGACGTTCGCGAGCGGCATGGCGCCCGCCGCGACGCCCTGGGTCTGCGGCATCACGAGACCGCCCGTGGCCGAGTAGTGCCCGTAGAGGATCTGGTTGTTGCCGATCGGCTCGGGCGACCAGCTGCCGCCGACCGTCCCTCCGCCGATGCCGTAGACGTCACTCGGGTAGCCGCCAGCCGATGCGCCGCCGCCGTACACCGGGAGCGTTGCGGCTCCCAGGGCGGGCTGCGCGAGCTGGGGCTGCGTGAAGCCCATGGTCGGGTACAGGGGCTGCGCGGCGACCGGGGCCATGCCCAGTGCTGCAGCATTCGCATTCGGGTCGGCGATCGACCATCCCTGCGAAGTGCCCCCGACGAAAGTTCCGCCTACTACATCCACGTCCGTGTCCCCCTGTGCGCAGCGTGCGCGACCGAACGAAATCGTCCCCAGGCGGCGTGTCCGAATACGCCACCTCGACTCGTCCGGAGTCGTCCCTCGCACTCCAACGTACGACGGGCGGGTCGCCGTGGCAAGAGGGTACGTGCCGCAGCGCCCGTGTCAGCCGGTCCAGCGCGACAGGTTCGGGCCGAGCGACAGGTAGAACGCCTTGTCGGTGGCGATACCGGTCACGTAGCGCCCATCGGGGTACTCCCAGACGATGCGCCCCGTGCGGGCATTGAGCCCCCAGCTGCGGCGACGGCTCAGGCTCGAGACGTAGATGACGTCGCCGATGACCGTCGGGCTGCCGCTGATGGTGCCGCCGACGGTGCGCTTCCAGACTCGTCGTCCGGTCCGCACGTCGAAGGCGTAGACCTCACCCTGATAGTTGCCGATGTAGAGGCGCCCGCCGCTGATCGCCGGGGTCGAGTAGACGTAGCCCGGGATCGACTGCTGCCAGCGCGTGCGCCCATTGCGCGTGTCGACGGCATACACGTTGCCGCGCACGGTGACGAAGAAGGCGCTGCGGCCTGCGACCGGTATCGAGGAGTAGATCCGGTCGCCGAGCACCCCGCCGACCCCGATGCGCCACTTCACCGCGCCGGTGCGCGCGTCGAGCGAGAACACCTCTGCGGCGTAGTTGCCCACGTACACGCGACCGCCGACGACGCTCGGGCTGTCCTTGACCTCGCCGCCGGTCCGGAAGGCCCACGCGACGCGCCCGGTCTTCTCACTGACCGCGTAGACGCGGCGGTCCTTGGAGGTGACGTAGACGAGCCCGTTGACCACGACCGGGGAGGCCTCGACCGGACCGCCTGTCCGCAGCTGCCACAGCACGCGCCCGGTGCGTCGATCGAGCGCCTTCACGCCCCCGGGCGTGAAGGTCCCGACGAACACGCGGTCGCCGCTCACCGCCGGGGTGGAGTCGTACAGCTCGGCGGTCTTGCGCTTCCAGAGCACCTTGTGGTCGGCTGCCTGCATCGCCCACGTGAAGCCGCGCTGGCTGTTCACGTACAGCACGCCGTCACAGTAGGCGGGCGGGAACTCCATGATCCCGATCCGCACCTGCCAGAGCTTGCGGCGCGGGATGACGTGGACGAGGTCGGCAGCGTCGGAGGTGCGCGCTGCGGTGCGCCCGTACACCGGCCAGCAGGGCCCTTCGACCTGGGCCGCCGGCTTGGGCGGCTCCGGCGTGGTCGGGGCAACTGGCTGGACCGCCTGCTTCGGCTCCTCCACACCCTTGAGCTCCGTGTCGAGGGCGCTCTTGTCGGGCGCGTGGCGCGTGGCGACGACCGCCACTGCGACGCCGCACAGCCACGCCAGCGTGGCGGCAACCAGCGCGAGGACGATCAGGCGCTTGCGGCGCGACGGGGTCCACGGCGTGCGGGGAGGCTTGGACATCGCCCCCATCTTTCCAGACTGCCCGACGGATCGCGGAAATCCGGGGCCCATTGCACAGACCGCAGATAGACCCATTTGCTGAGGTTGCAGGAGTATTCGGTGACGAGCGAGTTCTCCGCACTCGAGCGCGGGCACTGGCGTACCAACACTCGCCAATTCTGCAGCACTGGCTGCCACCGAACGGAGACCCCATGAAGCGACTCATCTTCCTCGCAGCCGTCATCGGCTCCCTTGCCGTCCCCGCCCTCGCCAGCGCCGAGGACCAGCTGGGCCCCATCCTCGACAAGGGCGGAATCCCGCACTGCCCGGCGCCGGCACAGAACCCAAACTGCTGAGCCGTCGCATCCGAATGACTTCAGGGGCGATCCTTCGGGGTCGCCCCTCGTCGTTCCCGGCTCCCGATCACGGCAACGCGGTGGCCGTATAGGTGACGACCGACGAATACACACCGGCCGGCTGCGTGGCACCGACCCGGATCCGGTAGCCGACGACGATCGCATCGTCCGTGGCGGAGAACGTGGTTCGCTGGTGGAGGGTGGCATCGGTGGACGCGTCCAGGCCGGCATAGAGGTTGTTCGTGAAGTCCGATTCCGACGTGCCGGTGCCCGCGCCCCATTTCGCGAGACGCCCGCCCGTTGCATCGCGTACGGTCAGTCCGAAGTACCCGGACTCGGTCCCCCACGTGGTGGGCACCGTCGACGGGCCGCCCCAGTCCGCGATCGTGGCTGATCCGGTGCTCGCCGCCCATGTGTCGTCCTGGTCACGGGCGAGCAAGGCGTAGCCGCCGCGGCTGTTGGTCCCGACCGTGACGACCGAGGACACAGTCGCATCGCCGTCCACGGGAATCGGGGTGGGGCCCACCGAGACCGCGGTCGAATCCACCGCGAGCGTGATGGACGGAGCGCCGACGACGAGTTGCCACGTCGTCGAGAACGGCCCCACGGTCGAGTCCTGGTCGACGCCGCGAGCGCGCCAGTAGTACGTGCCGTTCGGGAGCGCCGGAGCAACCGCCCACGCCCCGTTCGAACCGTTGGCGATCCCCGCGCTCGAACCGCCCGAACGAATCGGGTCACCGGCGGTCGAGCACGCTGCGTCCTGGCAGACCTCGAACTGCACGCTCCCGGTGTCATTCACGTCCGGATCGTTGAACCGCGCGACGAGCTGGGGCGTCGTCGACGGCCCCGCGGAGCCCGACGGCGGTGCGATGTTCGTCGGCGCGGTCGGCGCGGCGTTGGTGCTGGCGCTGGCGTAGGCGAGCAGGACGTCGTGCACCACGGCAGTCCGCGCCGAGGACGCGCGGCTGTCGAACACGGCGCGGAACCGGAGGTCGGTGCCGCCAGCCGCGAAGGTGTGTTCCACGCCGGGCGACACCGCCTCCCAGCTGGACCCGCCGTTGGCGCTCAGCTGCCACGTGACGGAGCTGCCGTTGCGCACGGTCTTCGGCGTGATCGTGGCCTTGGCGATCGTCATGGCGGTCCGGTTCATCCGACGCGACGTGAGGTTCACGAGTGGCTGGAAGTTCACGCGTGTCTGGTTCACCCAGGCTGCGACGGAGCCGGCGTTCGTGGCGGTCGCATCGTCACCCGGGCACGCAGCCAGCACGTCCGCCCGGCCGTCCGCGTTCACGTCGCCGACCGCGAGCCGCGACCAGCACGCGTCGCCGGTGGTCGGGGACGGATTGGCGTAGTCGATGGGGACATCGAACCCGGCGTTGGTCCCGCTCCGCGCGGCCGTCAGCGCAGCACCGCTCGCCACCCCGGAGCAGCCGATGACGAGATCCTGGCGGCCATCGGCGTCCACGTCGCCGAGCGCGGGTATCGAACACATGCTCCCTGCCACCGGCGTGGTCGTGTCGACGACCTCCACGGGCGCATCGAAGCCGGTGTTGGCCGAGTTGCGGACGTACACGCCGACGCCGCCCGCGTCCGTCACGCCGGCGTCGTGGCCCGGACACCCGATCGCCAGATCGGCGAGATGGTCGCCGGACACGTCCGCGGCAGCCACGTGCCGGCACGCTTCGGACGCCACCGGCGAGGGGTTGGCGATCGGAGTCCCGGCAAGGAACGCGCTGTTGGCGCCGTTGCGCAGGAACAGCACGCCATTGCCCGAGCCGGAGCCCCCGGTGTCGTCGCCGCCGCAGCCCACGAAGACATCCTCGAAGCCGTCCCCGTTCACGTCGCCGACCGCCACCGAGGATCCGCAGGCATCATCCGCAGCTGCCGCAGCGTCCACGAGGGCGACCGCCGGGTCGAAGCCGGTGTTCGTCCCAGACCGCACGAAGACGAGGGTCGACCCGGCATTCGCCGCGCCCGACGGGTCGTCCTGCGGGCATCCGACGACGACGTCGCCCAACCCGTCGCCGTTCACGTCACCGACCACCACCGAACCGAGCCCGCACTGGTCGTCCAGGGCAGCGGACGGATTGGTCAGCTCCGTGCCCGGGAGGAAGCCGGTCGAGTTGGAATCCCGGAGGTGGACGATGACGCTGCCGGCATTCGACGCACCACCATCGGAGGTCGGGCACCCCTGCACGACGTCATCGAGGCCGTCACCGTTGATGTCCCCGCCTCCGACGCTCGTGCCACACGCGTCTCCGGCGGCCGGCGTCGGATCGAACAGCTCCACCGCGGAGAAGGACTCGCCGTTCGTGGACCGCGCGGCGACCACGGTGCCGCCTGCGCCGCTGCCACCCTGCGCGTCGCCGGGACAGCCGAAGAGGGCGTCGCTGCGGCCGTCGTCGTTGACATCGGCGCTGGCGACCGAGGACCCGCACTGCTCGTTCGCGGCTGCCGTGGGGCTTGAGATGTCGGCCGACGCCTGCCACCCGAAAACGATCTCGTTGCCCGCGTTCGATGCGCCGGTGTCGTCGTTGGAGCACCCGAGCAGGACATCCGCCCGTCCATCGCCATGGACATCGCCCGTGGCTACGGCGTCACAGAAGTTGGCGAGCAGGGGCGTGGGGTCGTTCAGCTCCACACCCACGCTGAAGCCGGTGTTCGCCCACGTTCGCGTGAAGACCACCGCGGATCCCGATCCATCGACCGACACGTCCGTGGAGCTGCAGCCCATGACGACGTCTGCAGTTCCGGTCCCGTCCACGTCCCCGACCGCGATCTTCGCGCCGCACTCGTCATTGGCCGCAGGAGCGGCCTTCGTGAGCTCGACGGGGGCGTCGAAGCCGGTGTTGGCGGCCGATCGGGTCCACGCGAGGGCCGAGCCGGAATTGGCACCCCCGCTGAGGGCGCCACTGCAGCCCGCGACGACGTCGTCTCGCCCATCATCGTCGACGTCTCCTGACGCGACCGACGTGCCACAGGCCTCGAACGCCGCTGGCGCGGCGTCGGCGAGCACGTTCCCGGCGAGATAGCCGGTGTTGGCGGCGTTCCGAACGAGGACCAGGACCCGGCCCGCATCCTGTGCACCCGTGGCATCGCCGTCACAGCCCACGACCAGGTCCGCGACCCCGTCGGCGTTCACGTCACCGGCAGCGACGGATCCACAGCGGTCACCGGCGCCGAACGCTCCATCCGTCACCACCGAACCGGCGCTGAATCCGGTGTTGGCGCCATTGCGCAGAAAGGCCACCACGCTGCCAGCGTCGGTTGCGAGCTGGTCGTCGCCCCGGCAGCCCACCGCAACGTCATCGCGCCCGTCGCCGTCGAGGTCCGCGACTGCGACGTCATCACCACAGCCATCCCCCGACAACGGCGACGGGTGCAGGAGCGCGACCCCGGCGACGAATCCGTTGTTGGTCGCGTTGCGCAGGAAGACCACGACCCGGCCGGCGGTTGCGGTGGCCAGCCCACAGCCGAGCACGACATCGTCGCGTCCGTCCGCATTCACGTCGCCGGTCGCCACGTCGGTGCCACACTGATCGCCTCCGGCTCCACCGGGATCGGTGAGCTGGACGGCGGCATCGAAGCCCGTGTTGGTCGCATTGCGAGTCCGCACCGACGCGACGCCGCGATCCTGGTTCGCGCCACCGCCGCCGATGTCACGACCCGTGCAGCCCATGATCGCGTCGGCGCGCCCGTCCCCGTTCACGTCTCCGTACGCGACGGCCGTCCCGCACCGGTCGTTGAGCGTGGGCGTGAGGTGGGAGAGCTCGACCTGTGCACGACGGAACTGGGATTCGAACGATGCCGCCTGCGCCGGTGACCCCGCGGCTGGATCCACGATCAGCACGTTGCCCGCGTCGGTCCCGCCCGTGTCGTCCAGCTTGCAGCCGAAGATGATCTCCGCACGCGAGTCGCCGTTGGTGTCGCCCACGGCGATACCCTCGCCACACCGGTCGTCGCCCTGGGGGCTGGGCGGGAAGACCTCGACCGGTCCGCTGAACCCGGAGTTGGACCCGTTCCGCTCGTACTTGATCGCGCTGCCGGCGTTCACGGCAACGGTGTCGTCGCCCCAACATCCAGCGACGACGTCGCCGACGCCATCGCCGTTCGTGTCACCCACGCCGACCGCTGCGCCGCAGTAGTCGGTGCTCACCGGCGTCGGATTCGTCAGCTCGATGGTCGCGTTGAAGCCGGTGTTGGACGCGTTGCGGACGAACACCGCCACCTCGCCGGCGTTGTTGGCGCCGGTGTCGTCGCTGGCGCATCCCAACGCCACATCGGCTCGACCGTCCGCCGAGACGTCCCCGACCGCGATCGAGATGCCACAGCTGTCGGCGAGCATGGGAGACGGGTTCGCGAGCGCCACGCCGGGATCGAATGCGGTGTTGGCGACGTTGCGCAGGAAGAGCCACCCGGAGCCCGTGTCGTCGGTCGCCCCGAGGTCGTCTTCCATGCATCCCAGCGCGAGGTCGGCACGGCCATCGGCGTTGACGTCGCCCGCGGCGATCGACCAACCACACCGGTCGTCGAGCTCGGGGTCGGGATTGGCGGTCTCCACGCCCGCCAGGAAGCCGGTGTTGGCGCCATTGCGGCGGTAGAGCACGAAGCTGCCCGCGTCGACCGCTGCAGCGTCGTTCAGGTTGCAGCCGGTCGCGACATCGCCCCGTCCGTCCGCGTCCACGTCGCCGATGGCGACCGAGAACCCGCACTGGTCGGTCGCCGCCGGAGCCGGGTTGGACAACTCCATGCCCGCCAGGAAGCCGCTGTTCGAGGCGTTCCTGACGAAGACGACGACGTTCCCCGCAGAGGCCGCTCCGGTGTCGTCGTCCTTGCAGCCGGTGGCGATGTCGGCGAAGCCGTCGCCGTTCACATCACCGACGGCGACCGAGTATCCGCAGTGGTCGAGCGCGACGGGGGTCGGGTTGGCGAGCTCGACGCCGGCGAGGAAGCCGGCGTTGGCTGGATTGCGGACATAGACGACGACGCTCCCCGCCTCGCTCGCCCCGGTCGCGTCGAGCTGGCATCCGGTCACGACGTCTGCCAGCCCGTCTCCGTTGACGTCTCCGCTCGCGACCCGAAATCCACAGTTGTCCCCCGCGGCGGCCGTCGGGCTGCCGAGCGCTGCCGCCGGGGCGACCGGAGGCTGGCGCGACTGCAGCAGGCCGACCACGTCATTCCAGTGCGAGCCACTGGCCGCGGCGTCGAGCCCGAGGAACGTCCGATCGGTGGTGGCCGCCATCGAGGGCACGGCCCCGACCAGACACGCGACGAAGACCAGAAGGAGCAGCGCAAGCAACGAGAGCTTCGATGATCCAACGGTTTGACGACGCGCGGGCATCCGTGTCCATCGACGTGCCTCGGAACGCCTCGATTCGAGGGTCACACGGTTTTCGAGAGATCGTCGACAAAACTCGTGAAACCCTGTCGACAGTCGCCGGGGGCTGAACGGTCAGCGCGCGCGCAGGGCTCGACGTCCCCAGGAGAAGCGATCGCCCCACCAGCTGCCGTCGAGCTGGTTGATCGCGACACCGCCGTTGCCGCCGCTCGAGTGGATGAACCACCCGTTGCCCATGTAGACCCCGGCGTGGAAGTTCTGTGCGGGCGTGCTCGACGGGCCTCGGTCGCCGAAGAACATGGCGTCTCCGGGCTGGAGGTTGGCGCGGGTGATGCGACGTGCCCGCGGGATGGCGCTCTGCGCCATCGAGGTCCGGTCACCGATCACGCTGATGGCAGCTGCCGGCACGCCCGAGCCGTTCACGACGCGGATCGTGAATCCGCTGCAGTCGAAGCCGCCGTGGCCCTCCGCCTGACGACCCTCGGTCTCACCCGCCCAGACGTAGGGCTGGCCGAGCTGGGTGACTGCCGTGCGCAGGATGCGCGCCTGGTTGGGGCCGAGATCCGGCAGGTCGAAGCTCGAGGCGAGGCGCTGCGCCTCCCCCAGCTTCCACGACTGCAGCTGTGTCGCCGCGACGTGGAGCATGTACGCCCCGTGCGCGACGTTGACCGCTTCGTTCGGACCAAGTTCGAGCTCGTC
>JAOPYU010000149.1 GCA_025964455.1 Thermoleophilia bacterium
GCAAGGACACCTCGATCGTCGACGCGTTCCGCGTGGCCGACGACGTGCTGCGCCAGGGCGTGCAGGGCATCACCGACCTCATCACCGTGCCGGGCCTGATCAACCTCGACTTCGCCGACGTGCGCACCATCATGCGCGACGCCGGCTCGGCCCTCATGGGCATCGGCACCGCGAGCGCCGAGAACCGAGCCGCC
The DNA here is from genome assembly GCA_025964455.1 of Thermoleophilia bacterium. Next base: position 195 of record JAOPYU010000149.1, read on the forward strand.
GAGGCCGCGAAGAGCGCGATCTCGAGCCCGCTGCTCGAGGCGAGCGTCGAGGGCGCGACCGGCATCCTGCTCAACATCACCGGCGGCCCCGACCTGGGCCTGTTCGAGGTGAACGAGGCAGCCGAGATCTTCTCGAGCGCCGCCGATTCCAGCGCCAACATCATCTTCGGCGCGGTCATCGACGAGAACATGGGCGACGAGGTCCGTGTCACCGTGGTCGCGACCGGCTTCGACCGCAAGGGCGCCTCGCGTCCGGCGCAGGCGATGGCGGGTCGCCCGCTCGACGAGCCCCGCTGGGGTCGAGGTGGCACCAGCCCGCGACCGGCCGGCGGCAGCCCGTCGCAGTCGAGCGGTGACGAGGACTTCGACATCCCCGCGTTCCTGCGGGACGAGTAGGCATGACGGAGCCGACCGCGACTGCCCGACGCGCCGACTGCGAGCGCATCGCCCTGGAGGCGGCGGCGCTGCTGCGGTCGCGTTTCGGCAACCCGGGTGAGATCCACGGCAAGGGCACGCCCGATGACCTCGAGCGCCTCTACGACGTCGTCACCGAAGTGGACTTCGCGAGCGAGCGGCTCATCCTCGATCGGATCGCTGAGCTCAATCCCGACGCGGTCGTGCTTGCCGAGGAGGGCGGCCTGACCGCAGCCGACGGCACCCGTACCGACGACGATCCGAGCCGTGCGGACGAGGTCTGGCTCGTGGATCCGCTCGACGGGACGATCAACTTCGCGCACGGCGTGCCGCACTTCTGCGTGTCCGTCGCCTGCTGGCGCAGCGGCGAGCCGTTCGCCGGCGCGATCGTCGACCCGATGGTCGGCGAGACCTTCTCCTTCGAGCGCCACGACGCCCAGACGTCCTCGGCGTTCCACGACGGGACCCGGCTCGATCTGGGCGAAGGTCCGCAGCCGGCCCACTCGCTGCTCTACGTCGGTGGCGGCGGACCCTCGCTCAACACGCTCAAGCGCGAGTTCCGCTCGTGGCGCCGATTGGGCTCTGCCGCACTGGCGCTCGCCTGGGTCGGCGCGGGCCGGTGCGGCGCGTACGTGCAGCCCGGGCTCCTGCATCCGTGGGACTGGGGCGTCGGCGTCCCGTTCATCCAGGCAGCGGGCGGCACCGTCACCGACGGCGGTGGGCAGGGCTGGAGCGGTCGCCTGCACGGCACCACCGGCATCGTCGCGGCGCCGCGCAGCATCCACGCGAAGATCGCCGAGCTGGCCGCCGCCGCGAGCGCGAGCGGCTGACGTGCAGACGCCCGATCCCGACGACGCCGGATTCATCGTGCCCCCGGGCACCACGCCGACGATCCACGGGCCCGTGGGTGGTCCGATGCAGCTCGTGCTGCACGGCAGTCGCACCGGGGGTCGCTTCTCCGCGCTCGAGAACGTCGTGGGGCCGGGCCAGGGTCCGCCGCTGCACTCCCACGACGCGCAGGACGAGGCGTGGTTCGTGCTCGAGGGCACCCTGCGCTTCCGGATCGGTGACGACGTCAACGACGCGCCGCGCGGCTCCTGGGCCTTCGTGCCGCGCGGCACGCCGCACTGCTTCCAGAACATCGGCGAGGCACCTGCTCGCATCGCGGTGATGTTCACGCCTAGCGGCATGGAGCCGTTCTTCGAGGCGTTCGCCGACCTCGCCCCCGACGAGGCCGGTCCCGACGCGTTCCAGCGCCTCGGCGAGCCCGTGGGCATGCGCATCCACGGACCGCAGCTCGCCGTCTCGCATCCCCGCTGATACGCGGCACCTCCGTGCGGTCGGGGTTGCGGTGCGTGCATCGTGCATCTACGGTTCAGGCCGGACCGCCGATACGCCGATGCCTGAGGTGGCATGCCACGCCCCGCACTACCCATCATCCTGCTGACCACCGCGTTGCTCGCGCTCGCGGCGCTGGTGGGCGTGTCGGCAGCGGGCGCCGCAACGTCCGACACCGCCCCGACACCGACGGCGATCACGCCGGCGAGCGCCGCACAGATCGATGCGTACCTGACGTCGAAGGGCTCGCCGATGTCGGGCCAGGGCGCTGCATTCGTGGCCAGTGGCGGACGCTGGCAGGTGGATCCGCGGCTGCTCGTGGCGATCGCCGGCGCCGAATCCAACTTCGGACAGATCACCTGCGCGCCCTTCAATGCCTGGGGCTGGGGCTGCCCGAACGGGCCGTACAAGTTCGAATCCTGGGCCGACGGCATCGACACCGTCATGCAGGGGCTGCGCACCAACTACCTCGCCGAGGGTCGCACCACCGTCGCGGCGATCAACCTCAAGTACGCCCCGATCGGTGCGGCCAACGACCCGACCGGTCTCAACAACAACTGGACGCAGAACGTCTCGCGCTTCCTGATCGAGCTCGGTGGCGACCCCAACGACATCGATGCAGACGGCATCGCGGGCTCGATCCCGCTGGGCCCGCTGGGCGGCGCGGCGATCGAGCAGTTCGGGTTCACGGAGGAGACCGACCCTGACGCCGATGCCGACGATCCCGCCCTCGAGGTCGCGGTCGGCGCGCCCCGCGCGCTCGCCATCGAGGTGAAGAACTCCGGCTCCGTGTCGTGGCGCGCCCAGGACGTGCGGCTTCGCCGCGTGGACCTCGAGCCGCGCATCGTTGGCGCGCCGTTCGGTGCCCTGGATTCGGCATCGTCCGTGGCCCCCGGCGACGTGGCGCGATTCGTCGTGCAGCTCGCCGCGGTCGGGACCTCGAGCGGCACGGCGACGACCAGCTGGCGCCTCGAGGGGCCGAGCGGTCCGTTCGGTCCTGAGGTCCTCCGCGTGGTGGAATTCCAGGTCCCCGAGTTCGTGGCCGCCGAGCCACGCATCGAGGTCTCGGCCGCCAACGGCGGGGTCGCCGGTACCGAATCCGCCTCGCTCGTCGTCGTGCACTTCCGCAACGCCGGCGCGACCACGTGGCGCCGCGACGGCGATGACGCGGTGCTGCTCGGCCTGGCCGGCCGGGCTGGACAGCCGCTCGAGGGCGAGGGCTGGTTCAACCCCGAGGCACCCGCCCGGATGCTCGAGCGATCGGCGGCGCCCGGTGAGACGGCCAGCTTCGCCTTCCGCATCCGCGGCGAGGGTGGGGCACTCGCGCTGCGCCCGTTCCGCGGCACGGGCTGGGCGAGCGGCCAGGCCGCGATCGCTGTCGTGGGCTCGGTCGACGCCGCGCAGCTGGATGCGCTGCGCGACCAGGTGGACCCCCCGGCGCGCTGAACGAGCGGTGCTGCTGCACGTTGTCGTTTGCGGCGCCTCGCCCAGACCTGTACCATGCATGCTTCGTGCCCCGGTTGGGCGCGTTTTCGCGCGGCGCCACGTCCCCGGCAGCCGCAGGAGCCCGCAAGGAGCGAGTCATCGTGTACGCAGTCATCAAGGTCGCAGGCAAGCAGCACCGGGTCGAGAAGGGTCGATGGTTCCTCATCGACCAGCCCGAGGCGCAGGAGATCACGCACGAGGTGCTGCTCTTCGCCGATGGCTCGACGGTCAAGACGGGTGCCGATGCCGCCAAGGCGACGGTCAAGCTCTCCAAGACCGGCACCGTCCGCATCCGCGGCGAGCGCTCGATGAAGTTCAAGCCGAAGTCCAGCCGCTCGAGCAAGCGCACCCTCGGGTACCGCCGCACGCTCGTGAAGGTCACCTGCGACTCGCTCAGCCTCTGAGCCTCCCGGCTCGCATCACCACACGAATTCGAAGGAGACGGTCAGATGGCACATAAGAAGGGTCAGGGTTCCAGCCGCAACGGTCGCGACTCGAACGCGCAGCGCCTCGGCGTGAAGCGCTTCGACGGCCAGCTGGTCACCTCCGGGACGATCCTCGTCCGACAGCGCGGCACCAAGTTCCAGCCCGGCGACGGCACGTCGCTCGGCAAGGACGACACGGTGTTCGCCACCATGGACGGCATCGTGAAGTTCCGCCGCGGTCGCCGCGGTCGCTTCATCGAGGTCTTCGAGCACGCCGGCTGAGAGCCTGAAGCGCGCTCCTGAGGGAGGCTGAGCCCCCTGTTCTACGATCGAGTCACCATCGTGCTGCGCGCCGGACGCGGCGGTGACGGATCTGCGTCCATGCGACGCGAGGCCAACGTACCGCGCGGCGGTGTCGATGGCGGCGACGGCGGTGACGGCGGCAGCCTGATCCTGCGGGTGGACCCGTCCAGGCGCGACCTGGCACACCTGCGGCGTCGCCTCGTGTATGCCGCCGAGGACGGCGGATCCGGATCCCGCAAGAAGGCACACGGCAAGCGTGGCGTCGACTACGTGATCCCCGTGCCGCCCGGCACGCAGGCATACGACGAGGACGGGCGCAAGCTGTGCGACCTCGTCCATCCGGGCCAGGAGGCCGTGGTCGCCACCGGCGGTCAGGGTGGGCGCGGCAACACCCACTTCACCTCGAGCGTGCGGCGTGCGCCGACCTTCGCCGAGATCGGGCTGCCGGGCGACGAGTTCCGCATGGAGATGCGGCTCAAGCTGATGGCTGACGGCGCCCTCGCCGGACTGCCGAACGCCGGCAAGAGCTCGCTGCTGCGAAAGATCTCCAACGCCAAACCGAAGGTCGGCGACTACCCCTTCACGACGCTCGCACCCGTGCTCGGCACGATCGAGCGCCCGGATGGCTCGCAGGTCGTCGTCGTGGATGTCCCCGGCCTGCTCGAGGGTGCGAGCGAAGGCGTCGGCATGGGCCACGAGTTCCTCGCCCATTTCGAACGCGCACGCATCATCGTCCACGTGATCAGCCTCGAGCACGCCGCGTCGGGCAACCTCGATGGCCTGCGCGAGGCGATCCGGGTCATCCAGACGGAGCTGTGGCGCTTCGATCCGCGCATCGCACAGCTGCCACAGGTGGTCGTGCTCTCCAAGCGCGACCTGGTCGATGACGAGGTCGCCGCGGCGGCGCACGACATGGTCCGCACCGTCATGGACGAGCTCGCGGGCGAGCGTGGCGAGGTGCTCGCCATCCACGAGGTGTCGAGCGCGACGGGCCAGGGCCTGCCGCCGTTCCTGACCGACCTGTTCAAGGCGAGCGACCACTTCGGCGACGGCGACGTGCGCGACCGCGTCGCGCGACGGCCCGACCTGGAGCTCGAGGAGTACCGGGTGTTCCGGCCGCGTCCCAAGCGACGGCGCTGGCGCATCTTCCGCGAGCGCGAGACCTTCCGGATCGTCGGCGAGCCTGCAATGCGCGTGCTCGCCGAGCGCGCCGAGACCGACCCGCAGGCGCGCGAACGCCTCGTCGACTGGCTCGAGGAGAGCGGCGCGCTGCGCGCGCTCAAGGCTGCCGGCGCCCGCAACGGAACCACCGTGGAGGCCTTCGGCATCCCGCTCGAGCTCTGGTGGGGCGCTGCCGCGGAGGACAACGCCGACGAGCTCGCCGCCGAGGTCGAGGGCAACCTCTGACGCTCGAAGCCGGCTGCGGGGTTCAGAGCCATGCGGGCGAGGTACGCTCAGGGCATGTCCACGATCTCCGACCTCCAGCACGTCGACGTCGTCCGCGATGCCGCACGATCCCTCGCCACTGCGCCTCGCGAGCGGCGTGACGCCGTGCTCCTCAGCTTCGCCGCCGCGCTCCGACGCGACGCGCACGAGTTGCTCGCCTTCAATGCGCAGGACGTCGAGCGCGCACGAGAGGACGGTGTCTCCGCCGCGCTGCTCGACCGACTGACGCTCGACGAATCGCGCGTGGAGGACATGGCTGCAGCTGTGGAGGCCATCGCCGGTCTCGACGACCCCGTCGGCGAGGTCATCGACGCCCGCACGCTCGACAACGGCCTGCGCCTCCAGCAGGTGCGTGTCCCGTTCGGCGTGGTCTGCGTCGTGTACGAGGCGCGCCCCAACGTCACCGCCGACGCCGCCGCGATCGCGATCAAGACGGGCAACGGCATCGTGCTGCGCGGGTCGCGCCAGGCAATGCTGACCAACCGCCACGTGCTCGAGTACCTGTCACGCGCGATGGAGGAGCACGGCATCGACCAGCGAGCCGTGTGGAACTTCCCGCCGGAGGACCGCGACGCCTTCCGCGAGCTGATCGCGACCGAGGGCAGCATCGACCTCGTCATCCCGCGCGGCGGCGAAGGGCTCAAGCGATTCCTCTACGAGCACGCCCGTGTGCCGATCCTCGCCGCGGCAGGTGGCAACTGCCACGTGTTCATCGACGAGTCGGCCGAACGCGACATGGCGCGCGACATCGTCCTCAACGCCAAGACGCAGCGCCCGGGGGTCTGCAACGCCGCCGAGACCCTGCTCGTGCACGAGGCGCGTGCGCACGACCTGCTCCCCTACCTGATCGCCCACCTCGAGAACGCGGGGGTAACGGTGCGCTCCGACGAGGCTGCGTTCGACGAGGAATTCCTCGACATGGTGATCGCGGTCGGGACGGTGACCGGCGTCGACGAGGCGATCGAGCACATCAACCGCCACGGCACCAAGCACTCCGAGGCGATCGTCACCGACGACGAGGAGAACGCGGCGCGCTTCGTCGCGGGCGTCGACGCGGCTGCGGTGTACGTGAACGCCTCGACGCGATTCACCGACGGTGCGGTGTTCGGGCTCGGGGCGGAGGTGGGCATCTCCACCAACAAGCTGCACGCTCGTGGACCCATCGGCCTGCGTGAGCTGACGACGACCAAGTACATCATCCACGGCGACGGTCACATCCGCTGAGCGGCGACCTGCACGACGAGGATGCGGCGGAGCTGCCGCGGCGCCAGGGCACGTACCGGCTCGGGATCTTCGGGTCGATGATGAACCCGCCCCACCTGGGACACCTCGCGCTCGTGGACGCGGTCCACGAGGCCTGCGCGCTCGACAGGGTCGTGGTCGTCCCTGCAGGGATCCCGCCGCACCGTGGCACGCCCACGGTGTCCGCCCGTGCACGGCTGACCATGGCGGTGCGCGCTTTCGCCGACCTGCCGCATGTCGTGGTCAGTGACACCGAGGTCGACCGCGGCGAGCACGGCGAACCCGGCTACATGGTCGACACGGTGGAGGAGGTGCTCGAGCTGCCGGCGATGCTCGGCTATGACGACCTGCTCGTCGAGCCGGTGCTCGTGGTCGGGGCCGACCAGGCCGCGGCCCTGCCGAAGTGGCACCGCTGGGAGCACCTGCGCGACCTGGCACGCATCGCGGTCGTGCGCCGCCCGGACCAGCTCGCAGATGCCGAGCTCGACGACGCCCTGGACCGCCTTCGCGAGGGCGGTGCGCGCATCGACCTGGTCGACATGCCGACCGTGCCGATCTCGTCCACGCTCGTGCGCGAGGTCGCCGCGCGACGTGACGCCGCGGGCCTGCGGCAACTCGTGCCCGAGGCGATCATCGACGACGTCCTGCGCCTGTACGGCCCGGACGCCGACTGACGCGTCAGCGCATCAGCGGATCTTCGCAGCGAGCTGGAGGCCGTCCTGCAGCGCTCGGAGCGCGTCGTCGTACGCGCCGGACCAGCTGGCGAACGTGGTGCCGCTGTTCGCCATGATCGCCATGCGACCGGCGTTCGACCCGATCTTGCGGGCGCCGTCCATGATCTGGCGTGCCGTCGGCGCCGCGTTTGGATCCAGCAGCGTCAGGTCGATGGCGAGGTCTGAGACCTCGCGCGCGACGCGACGCCCGGTGTCACCCATCGACGCGGTCGGATAGATGTCCCGGTTGGAGTACGCGTGCAGCAGTCCGTTGGAGCGCGACAGGTCTTCGATCGCCCCACCGAACCCTGCGATCAGGTCGTTGGCGCTGCGCGCGGGACGCGCAGTGCCGGGCTGCGCTGCGAGCCCGGCGCGCACGGCGTCGACCGGTCCGGCGAGCGCGTTGCGCCAGTCGCCGAAGGTGGTTCCCTGGTTCGCCATCACCGCGAGGCGCCCGGAGGTGTTCGCGACGCTGGTCGCCGCGCCGCCGAGCTCGGTGAGCAGCGCACGGTCGCCGCGTCGCACGGCAGCCGCATCGATGGCGACGTTGCCGAGGCGTTCGGCCTGGCCCGCGACCCTCGTGCCCTCGGCCTGCGACGGATACATGTTGGTGTTCGAGAACCCGCCAAGCCGCGCGTTGGTCGCCACGATCTCCTCGAACGAACTCGCCAGTCCCTGATGCACGCCGATGGCAGTCATCGAACACTCCCCTGGATCCCCGGTCGCCCGCCCCCGTGGCGCGACCTCGTCCTCCGACCATCGAATCGCCTCACCAGATCGTTGCACGCCGGAGATCCGGTGACGTTGCTGGCGGAATCCGCCAACAACGTCACCAAATCGTGGGGGAGCGGAGGTTCGAGGGTCGAATGTACCGGGGAGAACCACCCGTACCGTGGGAAGCGCTGCCGCGCCCTCCCACACCCACCCGTATGATGGGGGCGTATGCAGAACCAGGACACCTCAGCGCTCGCGCGCACGCTCGCGCAGACCGCGCTCGAGAAGCTCGCCACCGACGTTCGACTCGTCGACCTCCGCGAGATCGTGAGCTACACCGATTTCTTCGTCGTGTGCACCGGCTCCAACTCCCGCCAGACCAAGGCGATCTCCGATCACGTGATCGATCGCATGCGCGAGCTCGGCCATCACAAGCCGCGCCGCCGCGAGACCGACCTCGAAGGCAGCTGGGTGCTCCTGGACTACGTCGACGTCGTGCTCCACGTGTTCACGCCCGAGGCGCGCGAGTTCTACCGCCTCGAGTCGCTGTGGGGCCAGGTTCCGCAGGAGACCCTCACCGACGATCCCTCCATGGCCCAGCCTGCCGCCGGCCAGCCCGCGACCGAGAACGAGCGCGCCGCACAGGCCTGACGGCCGGCACGCATGGTGCGGCCTACCGAACCGCTGGCGCCGCCAGATCCGGTGCGCTACACTTCGGTCTGTCTCTTGGGGCTATAGCTCAGCTGGGAGAGCGCCTCGCTGGCAGCGAGGAGGTCGTCGGTTCGATCCCGTCTAGCTCCACTCACGCGCCTCGTGCACCTGCACGGGGCGCGTTGCGTTTGGGCGGTCGCTCAAGCACCGGGGCTGGCGGACCGATGCACGCGACACGATGCCCAGCCCACTGCGCCGAGCCCACACGGCGGCAGCGGTCCTCGTGGCGGTCGTGTCCGTGCTCGCCTGCACCGTCGCCTCCGCCCACGCCACCGTCCAGCCGCGACTCATCGTCGGATTCACGACGAACGCGTCGAGCGCTGTCCAGGCGGACGTCGTCGCACGGTCGGGCTCTGGGGCCAAGGTCCGGATCCCGGCGCTGCGTGCCGTGGTCGTCCAGCCGGCTCCGGGGCGGCTCGCCGCGGTGCGACGCCAGTTGCTGGCCCGCCCGGGGGTCGCCTTCGTCGAGGTCGACCACGTGGCTCGCGCCTACGATCTCGAGGCCGAGGCATCCACCGGCGTCGCCGCCGCGTGGCAGCCCAACGACACCTTCTACTCGCAGCAGTGGGCGCTCGCGACGATCGGCGCCGACCAGGCATGGGAGCGCACGCGCGGCACGGGCGTGACGATCGCCGTGCTCGACACAGGCGTGGACTACATCCACCCGGACCTGGCAGGTCGCATCGACCTCGGTCGCGACTTCGTCGGCAAGGACGACGATCCGATGGACGTGCAGGGCCATGGCACCCACGTCTCCGGCATCGTGGCTGCCAATGCAGACGACGGCTTCGGGGTCGCGGGGGTCGCCCCGGGGGCTCGCGTGCTCGCCGTTCGCGTGCTCGACGAGCAGGGCGCCGGCAACTACTCGACGGTCGCCGACGGCATCGTCTACGCCGCCAAGCGCGGCGCCAAGGTGATCAACCTGTCGCTCGGAGGGCCGGAGCGCTCCGAGCTGCTCCACGCGGCCATCGACTACGCAGCGGCCCGCGGCGCGATCGTGACGTGCGCGACCGGCAACGACGGCGCGCGCGCCATCGGGTACCCCGCGCGCTACGAATCGTGCCTCGCGGTCGGTGCGAGCGACGTGAGCGATTCGGTGGCGGACTTCTCCAACCAGGGCGCCGGCATCGACCTCGTCGCACCGGGCGCCGGGATCCTCTCCTCGACGATGGGCGGCAGCCACGATTCCTGGGACGGCACCTCCATGGCGACCCCCTACGCAGCCGGCGTCGCGGCGCTGCTGTACTCGCAGGGACTGGGCCGCCGCGAGGTGCTCGCCGCACTCACCTCGACCGCCAAGGACATCGATGCCGACGGCCCCGAGAACGCGTCGGGCGCCGGGCGCATCGATGCGGCGGCCGCGACCGAAGCAGCGTCACGCTCCCCGCGGCGCTCCGCCGACACCACCGCACCGACGGTGACCGCCATCACGCTGCTGCCGCGCCGCGAGCTCGTGCGCAGCTCCGCGAAGACGGTGTGGAAGCTCCGCAAGCGCACCGGGTTCACGCGCGTCGGCACCACCGACTACCGCGGCGCCTACGCGTACTCCAAGGTGTCGCTCAAGGGCGCCGTGCGCACGACCCAGACGTTCCGGTTCCGCGGCGGGGTCGTCTACCGCAGCACCCTCGTGCAGGTCCGCACCAAGGTCGTGACGCGCCTGCGCAGCTACGTGGTGCCTGTCCAGGTCACGGCCGCGGACGACGTGGCGGTCGATCGCGTCGCGCTCGAGCTGGACGGTCGCGTGGTCGGCGTCGACTGGACGGCGGCAGGCGGCTGGACCGTTGAGGTGCCCTGCACCACCGGCGCGCACTCGGTGGTCGCGTCGGTGTTCGACGTCGCCGACAACGAGGGCGCCGGCAGCTCGCGGCTGTCCCTTCGCTGCTGACCGGGGCGATCACGGTAGTCTCCGTGCATGAGCATGGATGATGACGTCGTACGACCGATGCCGCCGCGACGCCCGCAGCGGTCCAGCGTGGGCACGCGCTACCGGCGATGGCGCAACCGCATCATCGGCGTGCTCGTCCCGCTCGTGCTCGTGGTCGGCGGGCTGCTGCGCTTCTGGACGGACCTGATGTGGTTCGACGAGGTCGGGCAGCGAGACGTCATGGTCACGCGCCTGCAGTGGGGCACGGCGATGGGCATCGGCTTCGGCCTGTTCACGTTCTTCGTGCTGTACGTGAACTTCTCGATCGCCCGGCGGGTCGCGCGCGACGACCTCTACGTGCCGTTCCTCGCGGTGCGTTCGGATCCCGAGGCGCCCGAGCAGCCGGTGATCCCGCACTTCGTGCTGAAGCCGATCCTGCTCGGTGTCGCCGCCGCTGCTGCCGTGATCGCCGGGCTCGTCATGGGCTCGCGGTGGGAGGTCGTGCTGCGCTTCCTGGGACGCACCGACTTCAATGTCACCGATCCGCAGTTCGGCAAGGACGCGTCGTTCTACGTGTTCACGATGCCGCTGCTGGAGCTGATCACGCGATCGCTCCAGGTGCTCATCATCGTCGCGGGCATCGGCGTCGTGCTCGCCTACGTCGCGACCGGGGTCATTCGCTACACGCCCGTGCCGCGTGCGGCGCGCGGCGCGATCGTCCACGTCTCGTGGCTCGTCGCTGCGTTCCTGGTGGTCTCCGCGCTCAACTACCGGCTGTCGATCTGGTCGCTCGCGACCTCCACGCGCGGCTATGTCGCGGGCGCCGGCTGGACCGACGTGCACGCGCGCATCCCGGCCTACTGGCTCATGGCCGTGGCGAGCCTCGTGCTCGCGGTCGTGGTCGTGCTCTACGCGCGCCGCGAGAAGTGGCGCGTCGTGGGCGGCGCGGTCGTCGGCTGGTTCATCGCCAGCACGATCGTCACCGGCATCATCCCCGGCGTGGTGCAGCGCGTGCTCGTGTCACCGAACGAGCAGCAGCGCGAAGCGAAGGTCATCTCCGGCAACATCCGCAACACGCGGTTCGCGTTCGGCCTCGACGACATCGACACCAAGCCCTTCACGGACCAGGCGGCGCTCGACCGACGCGCGCTGCTCGAGGGCAACCTGCCGACGACCGACAACCTGCGCCTCTGGAGCCCGGAGCCGCTGCGCGACGTGCTCAACCAGGACCAGAACGTCCGCCAGTTCTACGAGTTCACGGATTCGGACGTCGACCGCTACCAGCTCGGGGACGAGTACCGCCAGGTGATGGTGAGCGTGCGCGAGCTCGATCCGCGGGCGACGGCGATCGCTTCGGGCTGGACCAACGAGCACCTCAGCTACACGCACGGCTATGGCGCGGTGGCGACGCTCCCCAACGAGGTGGACAGCGACGGCAAGCCGCGCCACATCCTGCGCGACCTGTCGATGAAGACGACGGGCGAGGGCGAGGCCCTCAAGGTCGACCGGCCGGAGATCTACTACGGCGAGAACGGCAACGACTACGTGTTCGTCGGCACCAAGACGCGTGAGATCAGCGGCGCGGACGAGGACGACGGCTCCGCGCGCGACACCGAGTACACCGGTACCGGCGGCATCAAGATCACGAGCCTCGCCCGCCGCATCGCATTCGCGGCGACGTTCCGCGACACGCGCGTCCTGTTCACCGGGCAGTTCGACAAGGACAGCAAGGTGATGTTCCGGCGCCGCATCTCCGAGCGCGTGCACGAGCTCGCGCCCTTCCTGACGCTCGACCGGGACCCGTACGCGGTGATCGTGGACGGTCGCGTGAAGTGGATCGTGGATGCCTACGCTACGAGCGATCGCTTCCCGTACTCGCAGGCTGCGCCGCTCGGACAGGCCGTGGCGGATGCACGTGGCGTTCCGACGACGACGGACGTCAACTACGTCCGCAACTCGGTCAAGGCGGTCGTGGACGCCTATGACGGCTCGGTGAAGCTGTACGTCATCGACGACGAGGACCCGATCGTCTCGTCGTGGCGCGACATCTTCCCGAAGCTCTTCACCGACGGCGACAAGCTGCCGGAGCAGCTGCGCGCGCACCTGCGCTATCCCGAGGACCTGTTCGAGGCGCAGACCGAGACCTTCAAGCGGTACCACATGACCGACGTGGCGGACTTCTACGGCCGCAAGGACGAGTGGGACGTCGCCTCGATCGAGAGCAAGCCGATGGATGCCTTCTATGTCCTTGCGAAGCTGCCCGGCGAGGCGCGCGAGGAGCAGCTGCTGATCCGTCCGCTCACGCCGCGCGGGCGCAAGAACATGCTCGCCTACATGGTCGCGCGCAGCGACGGCGAGGCGTATGGCGAGGTGCGGACGCTGCGGCTGTCGACCAGCCAGTCGACGCAGGGCCCGTCCCAGATCCAGGCTCGGATCAACCAGGACTCCGAGATCTCGCCGCAGCTGCGCGAGTGGCGCACCGGCAGCAACAAGGTCGTGTTCGGTGACCTGCTCGTGCTCCCGGTGGAGCAGAGCCTGCTCTACGCGCAGCCCATCTACCTGGTGAACGCCGAGGCGAGCATCCCCGAGTTCCAGCGCATCGTGCTCGCGCTCGGGTCGACGATCGCGTGGGGCAGCTCCTACTCGCGGGCGGCGGAGGCGTTGCTGCGCGAGCGTGCGGCCGACCTCGAGGAGGATGGCGGCGCCGAGGACGGCGGCGGCGATGCCGGCAGCGGGGACGATGGGGGGGATGCCCCGTCAGGTGACGCTGGCAGCGACGACGGCGCAGCCTCGGGCGAGGACTCGGACACCGGCTCGGCCGGGACCGGCGGCAAGGTCCCAGCCCCCGCGACCGGTGACTTCACGGGGCTGTCGCAGGCCGAGCTCGCGACCCTCGTTGCGAAGGTCGCTGCGGCCTACGACCGAGCCGACGCCTGCCAGCAGCAGGGTGACACCGTCTGCTTCGCGCGCGAGATCGAGCAGGTCGAGCGCCTGCTCGCCGACGCTCGCCGCTGATCCACGGTCCCCGGAAACGCGGGAGACCCCGGGACCGATAGGTCTGGAGAAGGGTTTCTACGTGGTCGGGGGGCCATGGATCCAGCATCGACATCCGTGAGCAACCGCGTGCACGTGGCCGGCAGGGCTCCGAGCCACGAGGTAGCGCTGCCTGCCGTCGACCTGCCGACCTACGAGCCACCCGTGCTCGATCGCATCGGCGACGTGGTGCGTGACCACACGTGGCTGCCCGTGATCGGGGGGCTCGCCGGTGGCGGCCTCGTCGCGGCGCGGGCCATGGGGTCGAGCCAGGGCGTGCTGCGCCGTATCGCCGGACCGATCGGCGGTGCGCTCGCGGGCGCGGCCCTCGCCCTGGGCGGTGGTGCGCTCGCCGGGAAGCTGTTCGGTGGGGAGCCGACGCTCACCGCTGCGCGCGGCGTGCCGGAGGCGACCGGGAAGGTCGTCGCCGACGAGGACCTGCGCGTGATGACCTTCAACCTCCACGGAGGAATGGGCCCGGGCGGGGAGTTCGGCACGAGCGACGAGAAGCTCGACCGACTTGCGGCGGCGATCCGCCACGAGGATCCCGACGTCGTGATGCTCCAGGAGATCGATCGCTTCGCGGCGCGATCCGGGCGCACCGACATCCTGGCCGAACTGGCGAAGCGGCTTCATCCCGATGGCGCGGTGTTCACGCCACGCGGCTCCAGGGTCACTGGCGGGCAGGAGGGCACGGGCGTGCTCAGCTTCCACGGGATCGAGGTGGCCGATGCGCGCGGCATCGTGAGCACCGATCCCGTGGGTGACGGCATCGGCCGACGGATCGACGGGCTCGTCTCCGGCGGCCGAAAGCTGTGGTCGGAGCGCGTGACACACGGCGACGCGCCGAAGGGGCTCACGCCGGACTACATGCCGCGCGTCACCACCGATGCGATGCTCGTGACGCCTGCCGGCAACCAGGTGCGTGTCCTGAGCGGGCATTACAGCTGGCAGATGCCGGGCATCGATTCCCAGGGCAACCAGATCACGCCGCTCGCCGGCATCGTGGCCGCCTGGGACGGACCGACGGTCTGGGGCGCCGACTGGAACCAGAACGGTTCTGGGCGCGACGGCGAGCGCGAACGCGCGCTGCTCGCTCCTGCTGACATGACCGACACCTTCAGCGACATGGGCATCGCGCCGGACGACCCGCGCCGTCGCAGTGCGGGGAGCGTGAAGCCGCACGCAGGCATCGACCGCATCTACCGCTCGGACGAGTTCACCACGCGCAGCACGAGGGTGGTCCCGTACGCGCCCGGCGCGCCGGATCCGAGCGACCACCACGCGGTCGTCGCCGACCTGCACCTGGACGCCGGCGGCCTCGGCTGATGGGCCTCGAGGTCTCGCACCGCCTGCACGTCACGAGTGGGTCGCTCGACCGCGAGGCGACGCTCCCGGCGATCCCCGGGGCGACCCGGTACCACCCGCCGATGCTCGACCGCATGGGGGAGCAGCTCCAGGGCGCGCTGCCGCTCGTTGCGGCAGGTGGACTCGGCGGCGGCATCATCGGGAGCAAGCTGCTCCGCCTCGGTGGCGGCGGCATCTTTCGCGGCCTCGTCGGGGCGGTCGCTGGTGCGCTCGGCGGCGCAGGGCTGACGATGGGCGCGGCAGCGCTCGTGCGCGGGACCGGCGCGCACCACGCGCCCGACGACGCATCCGCTGCGCGCCCGGGCACGAGCGTGGCGGCACGCGAGCACGTCAAGGTCATGACGTGGAACCTGCACGGCGGGATGGGCGGGCCCAAGGAGTTCGGCTCCTCGCAGGAGGAGCTCGACGCGCTCGCCGCAGCGATCGAGCGCGAGCACCCCGACGTGGTGCTGCTGCAGGAGGTCGACCGCTTCAGCACGCGCAGCAACTGGACCGACACGCTCTCCGAGCTGGACCAGCGGCTCGATCCGACGTCGAGCGTCGGCGCTTCGGCGATGACCACCGTGCTCGGGCGCGACCAGGAGGTCGCGGTGATGACCTTCAACGGCTTCAGCGTCGAGGACGCCCGAAACGTCGTGCACCCGGATCCGCGTGGCGGCGGCATCGGCATGCGCAGCCGCTCACTGCTCAACATGGGTGCCGGGCTCGTCGACCACGTCTTCGGCACCCACCATGCCAAGCCGCTCGTCGACTACCAGATCCGCAACACGGTGGATGCCATGGTGCGCACGCCCGGTGGCACCTCGCTGCGCGTGCTGAGCGGTCACTACGAGTGGCCCAACGCGAAGTTCGACCACCAGGAGCTCGAGGTCGGTGCGCTCGCGCGCGGGCTCGATGCCTGGCGAGGCCCCACGATCTGGGGCGCGGACTTCAACGTGCGATCGGATTCGAGCGACGGCGCGGACGAGCGGCGGATGATGGCAGGATCAGGCCTGCGCGACACGCTCCGTGACGCCACGGAAGCAGATCGGGTCTCGATGCCGGGCGGTTCGGACAACCCCGCCGAGGCAGCGACCGCGCGCGGCGGCATCGACCGCATCTACGCTTCCGACCACCTGCGCGTCACCAGCGCGCGGACCGTCACCGAGGCCGGGGAGGCGAGCGACCACCTGCCCGTCGTCGCCGAACTCGAGCTCGCGCCGGGCTGACGCGACGGGTCCCTGTTGCCGCATCGGCTCGGGTGGCGCACCATGGCAGGGAAGTTGCCGGCACGCCGCCGGCCGCCCCGCCGAGGAGCACACCGCCGTGATACCGCCAGAGCCGAAGGGCGCAAGCATGCGCCCCGGACCCGTCAAGGTCCTGACCATCAACGTGAAGGCATTTCAGGGTTCCGATGGAGGGACCGTGGATACCAAGGCGCTCGACGCGATCGAGCGATACATCGAGAAGACCGACGCGGACGTCGTGCTCTTCCAGGAGCTCGACAACGGCACCGCGCGCTCGGGCCGCAGCGACCAGCTGGCGGACATCTCGCGCCGCGTGGGCGCGAACGATTCGCAGTTCGCCAAGGCACTCGACCACGACGGCGGCGCCTACGGCGTCGGCATGCTGACGCGCAACGGATACTCGATCCGCGATGCGGCCGGGGGTGGCAACGCCACCTCGCGCGTGGAGCTCCCGAAGTCCAGCGCGAAGGGAGCCGACGGGGAGCAGCGCGTCGCCCTCGTCGCCCCGATCGTGGCGCCCGACGGCTCGCAGTTCACCGCCGTCTCCACCCACCTGGCCAACAAGGGGCCGGGCAGGAGCGCGCAGGTGCGGGGGCTGCAGGCGATCGTCGACGATGCACACGGCGGCGCTCGCAACCGCGCGGCCGGGCTTCGCGACGACCTGCCGACCAGCGTCGTGCTCGGCGGCGACTTCAACACCCAGCGCGGTCCCATCGAGGGGATCCTCCACGGCGTGAGCCACGTGGCGACGCAGAGCACGGTCGGCGACACCAACATCGACCACATCTACGTCTCGAGCGACGTGCAGGTGCACGACGCACAGCTCGACGACCCCGAAGTGATCCGCGGACACTGGGAGCCCTGGAAGCGCGACGTGCGCGCCACGGACCACCCCGCGCTGCTCGCGACGCTGCAGCTGCGCTGACGGTACCCCTTCCCCGATCCCGGATCCTGTCGTACCTTGGAGCCGGGATACGTGGAATTGCGATGCTCTTGGGGGACGAATGGACGCCACCGCTGTGCGTGGAATCACGCAGGCAGTGACGATGCAGGGGACCATGGGCACCACAGCCGGGGCGACGACGAACGGACCATCGTCGAATGCACCCGTCGCTGGTGGTGGACCGGTCGCTGCGCCGTCGCAGCCGACACTGCTCGGTGTGAAGCTGTTGCCTGCACCCGCGGGCGAACCGCAGACGCTGCACCTTCCGGACGGCTCCATGCTCGTCCCGCTGGCGAAGGTCGACGCCCTCGGGCGCCAGTCCGCGCTGCGGGGCGGCCAGGCTGCTCCGGCTGCCGCGCCCACCGCCGCGGCTCGACCGATCGACCTCGTTCCCACGACCGGTGCTGCGCGACCCGCAGCGTTCGAGCCCAAGGGTTTCCTGTTCCGCGGCGACTACTACAAGAAGTTCGAGGATGACACCCGGATCGACCTGGCCAACATCAGGCAGGTGGAGGAGAAGGTCACCCGTGGCACGCTCGACCACGTCAAGGAGGACGAGCCGGAGCTGCACGGCTTCGGCGTGACCAACGTCACGACCCGACGCGTCGACCCGAACACCGACCGCGACCTGCTCAACATCAACCCCGGTGCCTACTACGTCGTCGACGTCGCTGGTGTCGCGGGTACCGGCCAGGCCAAGAGCATCCCGAGCGTGGTCAATGCCGACGGCTCCGTGTTCGTCGATCCGCGGCTCAAGGGCGGATGATGACGACCCGTCAACAGCTTGCACGTGATGCGTGCGCCTTCCTCGCCGCGGCCGGACTCCGTCCGCGCGCGGTCGTGGTCCATGGCGCGAGCGGCATCGGCGTCTCCACCTTCCTCGACCTGCTGCAGATCGAGGTGCTCGCCGTGGGATCGCGGCCCGTGCTCGCCATCGACGACGCCGACGGCGACGCGAACGCATCGATCCAGCGGATCCGGCGAGCCATCGAGGCCGATGCACGCACGTGCCTCATCGTCGCAGTGGATCAGGTGTCCGGCCCGCTCGTCGACCTGATCGACTCGATATCCGAACGACGGCTCATCGAGCTCCCGTCGCTCGACTCGGAGGAGACCGAGCAGCTGATCGGCTCGCTCGGCCTGCAGCGCTGGACGCTGCACGTGCAGGACCTGCTCGCATCGTCGGGTGGCGTGCCGCGCACGATCATCGACCGCTCATTCGGCAGCTTCGATCCCGGGCGCCTCGCGGCGACTGACATTTCGCACGACGGCAGCGCGTGGTCGACCGGCCTGGCCCGACGCCTCGAGCTGGCGTTCTCCGAGGATGCGGCCGAGCTCGAGATGTTCCTCGACGGGTGCCGCGCACGAATGGGCACCGACCTCGAGGCGATGCTCGTGCTCTCGGAGCTCGCGCTCAACGAGGCCCGGCTCGAGGACGCCGTGCAGCTCGGTGAGCGGGTCACGGCCGCAGCAGATGCCTCCGATGCGCTGCGGCTGCTCGGATCGTGCATGGCGAGTTCGGCGCGTGCCCTGCGCGGCGAGCCGACTGCGACGCTGTCGCTCCACGCGATCGCAGGACGCGCCAGTCGCGCCGGGCTGCCGCTCGTCGAGGCCGTCGTGTGGCATCGAATCGCACTGACCACAGGTGTGCTCGGCGACGTGGTCACGTCGCGCCGCGCCGCAGTTCGATCGATCGGCATCTGCGACGAGCTCGGTGCGACCACGCAGGGATTGCGCGCACGCCTGTCGCTCGCGGAGCTGCACCTGGCAGCCAACGAGCCGGGCGCAGCACGTGCCTACCTGCGCGAGATCGTCGAGGTCGCCGCGGCGCGTGGCCTGCACAGGCTCCGTCTCAACGCGATCGTGTCGGAGGCGCGCGCATGCCTCGCAGGCGGCGACGCCCCGGGCGCGTGCGTGCTCGTGGACGAGGCGCTGGAGATGGTCATGCGCCTCGACGTCACGCGGCACGACGTCATCGACACGGCAGTCATCGCCGCTCGTGCCTACGCAGCGACCGGATCCCTCGACCTGGCACTCGCTCCACTCGACGCGGTGGCGTCGCAGCTCGGTGACTCACACTCGCCGGATTTCTGGATCGCGCTCGAGGCGATCCGCGTCATCGGCCGCAGCAGCGCCGACCGTGCGCGCATGCAGCCGTGGCTCGACCGGCTCGCGACATTCGACTCCGACGGCCATGGCGGTGCGCTTCGCGCGGCCCACGCCGAGGCTGACGCATGGCGCTCGGCCGCCGATGGTCGGCGCACGGAGGCGACCCGACTCGCCGAGCGTGCCCGCCAGCTGTGGGCGACCGCGGAGTGCCACGACGAGCTCGCCATCACCGACGTGCTCGTCCAGGCCGCTCCGCTGGAGACCGGCGTACGGACATCGATGCTTGCGTCGTCGTCCGGTCCGCCCGGCGTCGCCGAGGATCCCGAGGCCTTCGACGCGCTCACGCGCCGCGAACGTGAGATCGCCCGCTACGTCGCAGGTGGCCTGACCAATCCGGAGATCGCAGGTGAGCTGCACCTGAGCCCGCGCACCGTCGAACACCACGTCGCGAGCATCCTTCGCAAGCTGGAGCTGCCCAACCGCCGCGCCCTCGTGCGCGGTCGCGTCTGACCGGTTCGGCCGCGCGACGCGCCGGGTAGCGTCGGTTCGTGCGCATCGTCGTCAAGATCGGCTCGTCCTCGCTCGTCGACCAGGTCGGCCAGCGACAGATGGGCCTGCTCGGCCAGCTGGTCGAGGACATCGCCGCCGTGGTCGCGGCGGGGCACGACGTCGTGCTCGTCTCGTCCGGCGCGATCGCGACGGGCCTCGGGATCCTCGGCCACGAACGTCGGCCCACCGAGCTGCCGGCCCTGCAGGCCGCGAGCGCGGTCGGGCAGGGGGCGCTCTTCAGTACGTGGTCGTCGCTGTTCGAGGCGCGCAGCGTGCGGGCCGGGCAGGTCCTGCTCACCATGCACGACGCCATGCACCGCGCCTCGTGGGTCAATGCCCGCGGCACGCTCGAGCAGCTGCTCGCGTGGCGCGTGGTGCCGATCGTCAACGAGAACGACACGACGGCCACGGATGAGATCACGTTCGGGGACAACGACGCACTCGCCGCGCAGGTCGCGGTGTCCCTCGACGCCGACCTGCTGCTCCTGCTGACCGACACCGACGGCCTCTACACTGAGCACCCAGACAACCCCGACGCGCGCCTCATCAAGCACGTCGACGACCACTCGTTGCTGCACCGCATCGACACCGCGACGAGCGGTTCGCACTGGGGCTCGGGCGGCATGCGCAGCAAGGTGGTCGCCGCGGAGATGGCGAGCACCGGCGGTGTGGCCACGCACATCGCGCGCGCGGCGACCGTTGGCATCGTCGGGCGCATCGTCGATGGCGAGCACCTCGGCACCCGCGTCGCCGCGGATCCACGGCGCGGCTCGTCCTTCAAGCTCTGGCTCCGCTACGCCAAGCGCGCCGTGGGCACCATCGTCGTCGATGCGGGAGCCTTCGCGGCGATCCGCGACCGCGGCGCGAGCCTGCTGCCGATCGGCGTCAGCGCGGTGGAGGGGAGCTTCCACCCGGGGGACGCGGTCGAGGTTCGGGCCGACGGCTCCGACGCTCCGTTCGCCAAGGGGATCGCGCAGTACGCCAGCGCCGAGCTCGTGCGCCTCGCGTCCGATCCGGATGCTGCCCGGGGTGCGCCCGAGGCCGTCCACCGCGACCAGCTCGTGCTCCTTGCGGCGCAGGCGGCGTCGCCGACCGCCTGAGCGGGTACGTGCCGGACATGCCGGACCAACCTGCGCCCCTGCTCCTTCCGCGCCCACCTCGACCGGTCCTGCGCGCGCTCGCGTGGTTCACCGCGATCCAGATCGTCGTGGCGGCCCTCGTGCTCCTTCGTGGCCGGGTCGCGGTCCGTCGACGCGAAGCCGAGCGACCCGACACGTACCCAGCCCGGGCATTCGAGCCGGTGCTGCTCGAGGCGAGCGACGACGAGGTGCGCCTGTACATGCGCGGCGCCGACCTCATCAGCGACCTGATCACCGCGATCGACGCCGCCGAGCGCGAGGTGCTGCTCGAGACCTTCATCTGGGCTGACGATGTCGCAGGGCGCGCCGTTCGGGACGCGGTCGCGCGGGCCGCGGGGCGCGGCGTCAAGGTGCACGTGCTGTGGGACTGGCTGCTCTCGGACCGCTCGATCGGGGAGGAGTTCTTCCCGCCCGAGGTCGAGGTCCACGCCTTCAAGCGCGTCGAGAACGGGATCGGGCTGCTGCGCCCGTCCAACCTCCTGCGCGACCACCGCAAGCTGGTCGTGGTGGACGAGCGCGTCGCCTTCCTCGGCGGCTACAACATCGGGGCGAGCTACCTGGCCTGGCGCGACACCCACCTGCGGCTCGAGGGCGTCGCCGCTCGCGAGGCCGCCAACGCGTTCGGTGACTTCTGGAACCAGCACACCCCGGTATTCGCGACCCACCTGGCGAACGTCGCCGACCGCCCGTGGGATCCCCACGTTCTCGTGCACCGCAACGACCCGACGATGGCCGTTTTCCCCATTCGCGGGATGTACCTGGAGGCGATCGATCGAGCGCAGGAGCGGGTCTGGCTCACCAACGCGTACTTCGTGCCGGACCGTGCGTTCCGTGGCGCGCTCACCGACGCGGCGCGCCGCGGCGTGGACGTGCGGGTGCTGCTCCCGGCCCGCTCCAACCACCCGCTCACCGACACGCTCGCCCACGGCATGTTCGAAGAGCTGCTCGAGTCGGGCGCGCGGGTCTTCCTCTACCGCGACTTCATGCTGCACGCCAAGACCGCGCTCGTCGACGACATGT
The DNA here is from genome assembly GCA_025964455.1 of Thermoleophilia bacterium. The sequence continues at coordinate 22,237 of JAOPYU010000149.1, forward strand.
GGTGCACGGTCGGGACGGCGAACCTGGATCGGTGGAGCATGTTCGGCAACCACGAGCTCAACCTCGAGGTGCGCAGCCCGAAGCTGAACGCCCAGCTCGCCGACATGTTCGAGCTCGACCTGACCAACGCCGACGAGGTCCAGCTCGCGGGCTGGCGCCGCCGGCCCCTGCACTGGCGCGCATCCGAGCGCGTCCTGCGCAGCCTCGCCCCACTCATGTGAGTCGGGCGACCTGCTCGCGTGTCAGACCTGCTGGCCGTCGTTGCCGGTGATGCCCGGCATGCCGTCGTTGTCGACGTCGGGAGCCTCCGGCGCGTCATCGGGCGCGAGCGCCGGCATCGCGAGGTCGCCGCTGCCCTGGTCCTCGATCAACTGGCGCACGAAGATCTGCACGACGCCCGCGACCGGCACCGCGAACAGCGCGCCGAGGATGCCGAGCAGCTGTGAGCCGACGAGCACGGACAGGAACACCATGAGCGGTGAGAGCGCCGCGGCCTTGCCCTGCACCCGCGGCTGGATGACGATGTTCTCGACCTGCTGGTAGGCGACCACGATGACGACCATGATCACGCCGTCGACGACGCCGCCCGCGGCGAACGCGACGAGCACGGCCGGGATGGCCCCGATCGTCGCCCCGACCATCGGGATGATCTCGAGCAGCATCATCCACAGGCCGAGCGGGAGTGCGTAGGGAAGCCCGAGCAGGAGCGCGCTGATCGTCACGACGCTGCCGCCGATCAGGGCGATCACGATCGCGCCGCCGACGTAGGCCGCGATGCCCGTGTAGGCGCCCTGGATGATCGACCACCAGCGTCGCTCGGCGAGCTTGGGGAAGACCCGCCCCGTGCCCTCGACCACCTGTCCGCCGCCGAGCAGCAGGAAGACGGTGAGGAAGATGATCGTGATCGTGCCGAACAGCCCGGCAGCGACCACCGCGAGCACGGTGCCCAACTGGTCGCTGACCTTGGCGGGGAGCTTGGATGCCTGCTCGCTC
>JAOPYU010000190.1 GCA_025964455.1 Thermoleophilia bacterium
GACCGGGCGCACAAGGTTGAGGCCCGGGCCGAACAGGTCGACCAGCGAGACGAGCATCTTCTCGCCCTGGTTGGCACCCACCTGCAGCGTGATCGTCGCCGTGCTGTCCTGCATCAGGAACATGCCGTTGAACTGCGTCGTCGATTCGATCCGCGCGATCTCGTCGGAGAGTGCGATCAGCTCCTGGGAGATGGCCTGCTTGTCGTTGTCGGAGTAGGTCCCGTTGTTGTACTGCACGGCGAGCTCCCTGGCTCGCTGCAGGATCGATGCCACGCCGTCGAGCACCTGGTCCATCACGTTGAGCAGCGAGACGCCGTCCTGGATGTTGCGGTTGGCCTGCTCCAGTCCGCGGATCTGACCTCGGAGCCGTTCGCTGATGCCGAGCCCCGACGCGTCGTCAGCGGCGGAGTTGATGCGGAGGCCGGAGGAGAGGCGCTGCATCGCAGTGGAGAGGCGATCCGACGACACGCGAAGCTGACGGTGAACCACCGTTGCTTCCACGTTATGTTGGATTCGCAGTCCCACAGTGTGTCTTCCCTGACATCTGGCTCCAGGAGCCAGATTCCGCCACGTGCGATCCATGCACGTGCCGACCCACCCCGAAGGGTAGGCTTGGAGGACATCGGCACAATCGCCCTATAGCTTAATGGCAAAAACGCAATTTTTGGCTTGCATTCTGGCAAAACGACGATTTCTGTCGCGTGCCGGAAGAACTGCACGCTCCGCCGCCGGATCCCCCGTCCGAGGGATGACCGAATTCGTTCGAAGAACGCACGGGTAGTGGTTGACGGAACCGAATCGCGTCAGTTCAGTTGCAGCTGTCCGTGATCGTGCCCCGGAACCCCACCCTTGCCGCCCTGCGCTCTCGCATTCCGGCGTTTGCATGTCGCGGCGTTCGCTCGCCCCTCGCTCAAGCAGGCCCTTCCACGCGCCGATCCGCTCTCCGACGACACGGATCGTGTCATCGAACGAGGGAACGAATCCCGCCGCACTGCCAGTCATGGAGTGGACTGCACCTTTCGCAGGGCTCCTTCCGGCGCCGACCGACCGAGGCGCAGGAAACTCGCGGCACATGGGCTCCTGCCTCCCGTTCGTGGACGACCCGTGCACACGAGCACCCCTGCACACCCGCAGGGGCGCCGGGGGAGAAGGAGCCGCCGCACATGATGAACTCGCTCTACACAGCGGCGACAGGCATGTCCGCGATGCAGATGAACGTCGACACGATCGCGAACAACCTCGCGAATGTGAACACGACCGCGTTCAAGGGCACCAAGCTCACCTTCGAGGACCTGCTCTACCAGCAGGTCGGCGACCGCCAGGCAGCACGCCAGGGCGCGCAGGTCGGCATGGGCGTCGCTCCCGCCCGCACGGAGGTCAACATGACCGCCGGCGACATCAAGGACACGGGCGTCAACACCCACATGGCGATCCAGGGCGCCGGCTTCTTCCAGGTCGCGATGCCTGACGGCTCCGTCGGCTACACGCGCGACGGCTCCTTCAGCATCGACCACAACGGCCAGATCGTCACGGCGTCCGGCTACCAGCTCGAGCCGATCATCGGCGTACCGCTCGAGGCCGAGCCCGGCTCGATCACCGTCTCGCCCGAGGGGCTCATCACCTGCCGCGTCAACGGCGCGGTCGACGTGCTCGGCCAGCTCGAGCTTGCACACTTCGGCAATCCCGAGGGCCTCGCCGCCGTCGGCTCCAACGTCTACGCAGCCACGGTCAACAGTGGCGCGCCGGTCGTCGGCAACCCTGGCTCCAACAACACGGGCCTGGTCAAGCAGGGCGCCGTGGAGGGCTCCAACGTCTCCGTCATGAACGAGATGGTCGAGATGATCAACGCCCAGCGCGCATTCGAGAGCGTCAGCAAGGTCATCACGACCAGCGACGAGATGCTCGGAATCGCCAACTCGATGCGCCGCTGATCCTGAGGACCCCACGGTACTGACCTGACATGAGCCCCATCGATCCCACATCCAGCCTCGGCAGCACCTCGCCGCTGACCCCGCCTCCCGGGGTCACGCTCGAGACGCCCGAGCAGCAGCAGATGTACCGAGTCTCGCTCGAGTTCGAGCGGTTCTTCGTGCAGCAGCTGCTGAAGCCGATGGAGAACGCCGGCACCTCCGTGCCCGGTGCGGACGAGAGCGACTCGTCGGGATCGACCTCGGGCTACCAGGACCTCGCACAGGACCAGCTCACGCAGTCCGTGCTCGACGGTGGTGGCCTCGGCCTCGCCGCAACGCTCTACGGCCAGATGGCGGAAGCCGCTGGCATCTCCACCAAGCCCGTCGCCAAGGCGCCCGGCACCCCGACGGGTGGTGCGGCAGCATGAGCGGCATCGAGGCAGTCACCCGGGAGCTGTGCCTGACGGTGCAGGAGCAGGCGCGCGTGTGGCGCCGCCTGCTCGACCTCTCGCTGGCGCAGCTCGACGCCCTCAAGTCGCAGAACGTGCACGGCGTGCACGCGATCCTCCAGGAGCTCGAGGTCACGATGCTCGAGCGCTCGCGCACCGAGGTGCGCCGCGGCATCCTGCTCCAGCAGGCGGCCACGATGCTCGACGTCCCGGTCGAGGCGATCACGCGCGACGTGCTCGTCGAGCACGTCGATCCGCAGCTCGCCGCATCGCTCGTCGAGGCCGCGGAGGAGCTGCGCGCACTCGTCGTGGAGCTGGACGCCGTCGTCGGCCGCAACACGGTGCTGCTCGAGCAGGAGCTGGCGATCATCGAGGTCATGGTTCGCGGCGCAACGGTGGATTCAAGTGCGCGAGTGACGTACGGCAAGCACGGCATGCAGCACGAGGCCCCGCGCCTCCGGCTGCTGGACGCACAGGTCTAGGGGAGGAGGACAGGCATGCACCAGAGCACGTTCATGGGTCTCAACACCGCGCTGCGCGGCGTGCTGGCCCACCAGAATGCCCTCGACGTCACCGGGCACAACATCGCCAACCTCAACACCGAGGGCTACTCGCGCCAGCGCGCCGAGATGGTCACGGCGCCGGCCTGGTCCAACTCGAGCGCGATGTCAGCCACGACCCCGGGCCAGCTCGGCACCGGCGTGGAAGTGCTGCGCATCGAGCGCCTGCGCGACCAGTTCATCGACGCCAACGTGCGACAGCAGTTCGGCCGACAGGCGGATTCGCAGGCGCTCGTCGAGCAGCTCGCGCAGGTCGAGGCCGCCTTCCAGGAGCCGGGCGACAACGGGCTCAAGGCCCTCATGAACAAGTTCTGGTCGTCGATGGACGCGGTGTCCTCGAACCCGCAGAGCACGTCGGCGCGACAGTCCTTCCTCGCCGCCGCCGGCGCACTTGCCGATGGCTTCAACCAGGTCGCCGCCGACCTCGCAGGCGTCGCCACCCAGAGCGACCTGCGCCTCAACCAGACGGTGACCGAGGTCAACTCGATCACGCAGCGCATCTCCTCCCTCAATACGGAGATCCGCAACGCCGTCGAGCGGGGCCACCAGCCGAACGACCTGCTCGACGAGCGCGACCGCCTGCTCGACGGGCTCTCCAAGCTCATCAACTTCACGACCACCGAGAACGCCCTCGGCGAGGTCACGGTCACGGCGTTCGCGCCGACCACCCCGACGCTGCTGGTCGATCCGGCGAGCAACCCCGGCTTCAACAACATCAACCGCAACTCGTTGGACACCGCCTACGTCAACGGTGACCTCACGAGCGGCCGCGCCTTCGCGGACCAGCAGCTCTGGAACGTCGGGCCGGCGCCCCAGGTCGGCATCATCCCCGGCTACCTCGCGCAGCTCGACTCGCTCGTCTCCGACTTCGTGACCGGCATCAACGCGGCGCACACGGCCGGCACCGACATCACCGGCGCTGCGGGAACCAACCTGTTCGGCGGCGCGACGGCCGCGACGATCTCGCTGCTCATCGCCAACCCGACGCTGGTCGCAGCTTCCAACTCGGCACCCGGCCCGGCGCAGCCCGGCAACGGACGCAACTTCGCGAACATGCTCGACAACGTCCGGACCGTCGCCCAGGCGGCGCTCGGCGGACAGTCGTGGGAGAACTTCTACACGTCAGTGATCACCTCGGTCGGTGCGACCACCGCGACCGCCGAGCGCGACATGTCGAACGCGGACGTGCTCGTCGAGATGGCGACCGGTCGTCGCGACCAGGTCTCCGGCGTGTCGCTCGACGAGGAGATGAGCAACATGCTCCGCTTCCAGCACGCCTACAACGCCTCCGCGCGCGTGCTGACATCGATGGATGAGGCGCTCGACACGATCATCAACCGCATGGGACGAGTGGGGCTGTAATGGCGATCCGCATCACGCAGAACTCGGTCGCGACGTCCTTCAATGCGGACATCCAGTCGATCTACGCGCGCATGGCCAAGACCCAGCAGCAGATCGCTGACGGCCGCCGCATCACGAAGCCGAGCGACGATCCCTTCGGTGCCGGCCAGGTCATGGGTTTCGACACGCAGCTCTCCGACGTGCGGCGCTACCAGTCCAACGTCGCCGAATCGATCGCGTTCATGGATTCGGCCGACGCCGCGCTCGACGGCGCGACGAGCGCGCTGCAGAAGATCCGCGAGAAGGCGATCCAGGCTGCCAGCGGCACCAATGGTCCTGCCGACATGCAGAGCATCGCGGCGGAGGTGCTGCAGCTCAAGGAAGTCGTGCGCGACGCCATGAACTCGCAGTACGGTGAGACGTTCGTGTTCGGCGGCACGGCGACCGCCGGCGCGCCGTACCCGGCGCCCGCCAACACCTACGTCGGCACGGCCAACACGATGAGCCGACGCGTGGGCCAGGGCCAGAGCGTCCAGATCAACGTGCCGGGCGATGCGGTGATGGGGCCGAACGGCGCCAACACGCTCGACATCATCGACCAGCTCGTCCTCGACATCCAGACCAGCAACACCGCCGGCATCCAGACCGGGCTCGGCGCGGTCATCAGCCAGACCAACATCGCGCTCGACGTGCGCTCCCAGCTCGGCGCCCAGGCGTCGCGTCTCGAGGTGCTGCGTGACCGGCTCGACCTGACCGAGGAGCGGCTCATCGCGGCGCGCACCGAGGTCGCCGATGTCGACACCGCCGAGGCCTACACACAGTTCACCCAGCAGCAGACCATGTACCAGGCGGCCCTCGCGGCCGGCACGAGGATCGTGCAGACGTCGATCCTCGACTTCATCTAGCCACCGCACCACCGCAGTACCGCAGCACCCCACGCAGATTCCATCCACCTCTCCCGAGACGGAACACAGACCATGAGCGAGCACATCGAGCACCGCGAGAACATCACCCTCGAGAGCAGCCGCTTCGGCACCATCGAGGTGCCCGATGCGATCCGCCTCACGTTCGAGCAGGGCATGATCGGCTTCCCCGAGCACAAGGAGTACGTGCTGCTCAAGCAGCGCCAGGACTCGGTGTTCATGTGGCTGCACTCGACCACCGATCCGCAGCTCGCCTTCCCCGTCGTGCTCCCGTGGGCGTTCTACTGGGAGTACGAGGTCAAGCTCGGCGACGAGGACCTCGAGTCGATCCAGGTCGCGAACGCCTCGCAGATCTCGATCTTGTGCGTGGTCAACGTCGGCGCCGACGTGCGCAAGGGCACCATCAACCTCTTCTCGCCGATCGTCATCAACAACGACGAGCGCCTCGCCAAGCAGGTCATCAACACGGCCGACGGCTACTCGACCCGCGATCCGCTCTTCAAGGAAGCCGCCCAGCCGACCCCGGTCG
>JAOPYU010000193.1 GCA_025964455.1 Thermoleophilia bacterium
GGCAACGCCCTGATGGGCATTGGCTTCGGGTCGGGTGAGACGCGTGCCCGAGACGCCGCGCTCAGCGCGATCGGATCGCCTCTCATCGAGCAGTCGCCGGCCGGCGCCGGGGGTATCCTCCTGTCGATCAGCGGCGGCGACGACCTGACGCTCCACGAGGTCACCGAGGCCGCGCGGATCATCCAGGAGAACGCCGCTCCGGACGCCAACATCATCTTCGGTGCGACGGTGGACAGCCGCCTCACCGGCCAGGTGTGGGTGACCGTCGTGGCGACGGACTTCGGTGGCACCGCCAAGCAGGCAGCAGCGCCCGACCGCACCTCGCGGTTCAGCGGGATGCTGCGAGGCGGACGCGCCGACGAGACCGGTGGCGACGCCGACATCCCGGACTTCCTCCGATGACGCTGGTCCTTGGCATGGCAGGCGGACTCATCCTCGCGCGGCTCGTGCGCGTGGGCGACGCCGACTGAGCCGGCCCGGCTCAAGCATCCACGCGTCCATGCCGAAACACGAGCATGTCCGCAGCGCCCGCAGCCGCATGGTTCCCCGACCCGAACGACCCCGCATACCTGCGGTGGTGGGACGGCGTGCAGTGGACCGACCATCGCCACCCCGCAGCGCCCCCGGTCGCCCCGGTGGCTGCTGCCCAGCAGCAGCAGCCGTCGATCGTGGTCATGCCGGCGATGATGGGTGCGGCTCCTGCCGCGGCAGGCCACGGCGGGCATGCGAACGATCCCGCCCTCGCCCGCGAGCACCTCGAGCTCCAGCGCCAGCAGCTCGAGCTGCAGCGCCAGCAGATGGCGCGCTCGGCCGAGCGTGAGGAGCGCATGGACCGCGACGGTTCCTGGCACAGCCGTCTCTGGATGTTCTGGACCGGGATGAGCCTGCTGCGGATGTTCCGCGGCGGCCACCACTGATCCGACCCAGCGATGCACGCCCCGTGCACGCGATTCCCCCTGATCCTGCGGTAGGTTCTGCGCATGGAGCAGGTGGGAGCGATCGCGACGGGCCACGAGGCCAGTGCGCGCGCGGGGGCGGAGATCCTCGCGGAGGGCGGCAACGCGGTCGATGCCGCGGTGGCCGCTGCATTCGCGGGGTGCCATGGCGAGCCGACGCTGACCGGGCTCGGCGGCGCAGGATTCGCGACCGTCCACATGCCCGGCGGCGACGACCACGCCTTCGACTTCTTCGCCGCGACTCCCGGCCTCGAGGGGCAGGTGGAGATCGCCGGCCACACGGTGCCGGTGGACGTCCTGTTCGGGGCGACCACGCAGACCTTCCACGTCGGGCCCATGTCGTGCGCGGTGCCCGGATTCGTGCGCGGCGTGCTGCACATCCATGGACGCTTCGGCTCGCTCCCGCTCGAGCGCGTGCTCGAGCCGGCGATCCGCCTGGCGCGTGAGGGCCTCGAGCTGCCGCCGCAGCAGGCGTACTGCCACCACCTGCTGACACCGATCCTCACCCGCACCGAGGACGGCCGCAGGGTGTTCGCGCCGGCCGGACCGATGCTCGTCGCCGGCGACCACTTCGCCCAGCCCCGGCTTGCCGAGACGCTCGAGCTCATCGCGCGCGGCGGCGCTGACGTGTTCTACCGGGGCGAGCTCGCGCACGAGATCGCCGCGTGGAGCGAGCGCAAGGGCGGGCTCATCACGCTCGCCGACCTCGAGCACTACCAGGTCGTGGAGCGCTCGCCCGTGCGCGGTGCGTGGCGCGGCCTCGAGTTCATCACGCAGCCGCCGCCGTCCTCGGGCGGTGCGCTCATCGCGTTCGCCCTGGCGGTGCTCGAGCGCGCGATCGGCGGGGCCGATGGTCCGCCGATCGACATCGATTCACGCGAGGGGGCGGCGCAGCTCGTCGCCTCGATGATCGCGTCGAACTCCATTCGCGGACGGGAGTTCGACGTGCACCTCTACGAGGGCGAGCTCGTCGACTGGCTGCTGTCGGAAGCGACGCTCGAACAGGGCGATTCGCTCCTGGCGGCGGCGCTCGACGTGCCCAAGGGGCGCTCCTCGCGACTGGGCTCCACCACGCACCTGAGCGTGGTCGACTCGAGGGGCGCGGCCGTCTCGATGACCACGACGACCGGGTGCGGGTCGGGCGAGTTCGTCGGGGACACGGGCATCCACCTCAACAACATGATGGGGGAGGAGGACCTGCTCCCCGTCGAGCACGTGCTGCAGGCCGGCTCGCGGCTCACCAGCATGATGGCACCGAGCATCCTGCTGGCCGGCGGGCGACCGGTGCTCGCAGCCGGGAGCGCGGGCTCCAACCGACTTCGCGGCGCCATCCTGCAGCCGCTGCTGCGCGTGCTCGAGTCCCGCGCCAACGGTGACACCTCGACCCTGCAGGCGCGGCTGGAGGCAGCCGTCCAGGCGCCCCGCGTGCACGCCGAAGGTGGCCTCGTCCAGGTAGAGCCCGGCTATCCGGCCGAGGCGCTCGCCGAGCTCGAGGCTCGCGGTCACGTGCTCAACCGCTGGCCCGCCACCAACATGTTCTTCGGCGGATCCAACCTCGTCGCCGTCGACGAGGACGGTACGTTCGCCGCCGCCGGCGACCACCGCCGTGGCGGCGGCGCCTTCATCGCCTACTCCGACGGGAGCGTCAGCCGCGCATGACCGAGACCCAGGACACCTTCCCGATGAAGCCCGAGCTGCGGGACCTGCGCCCATACGAGCCCGGGCTCTCGGCCGAGGCCCTGCGCCGGCGCATCGGCGGCGACCACCCGATCGTGAAGCTCGGCTCCAACGAAGGTCCCTGGGGACCCCTGCCGGCCGCGGTCGAGGCGATCGCCGAGGCGGTCGGTGGCCTGAACCGGTACCCGGATGGCGCGTTCCACGAGCTGCGCTCGGCGCTCGCTGCCCGTACGGGTGCCGCCCCGGAGCAGGTCGTGGTGGGCAACGGCGCCGACTCCATCCTCATCAACCTGTCACTCGCGCTGCTGCAGCCCGGCGACGAGGTCGTGTTCGGATGGCCGAGCTTCATCACGTACCCGCTCAGCGTGCGCAAGGTGGGCGCGGTGCCGGTGCAGGTGCCGCTCGACGCCGACCACCGGTATGACCTGGACGCCATGCGCGCCGCGGTGACCGAGCGCACGCGCCTCGTCTACGTGTGCAACCCCAATAATCCGACGGGTACCTACGTCGATCGTGACCGGCTCGCCGCGTTCATCGACTCGCTCCCGAGCGACGTGCTGTGCGTCGTCGACGAGGCCTACCACGAGTACGTCACGGCGCCGGATTACGGCGATGGCATCGGCGAGCTCGTCGTGCGCGACGGGCGCCCGAACGTGATGGTGCTGCGCACCATGTCCAAGATCTACGGGCTGGCAGGGCTGCGCGTGGGCTGGGGCGTGGGTCCCGCCCACGTCGTGCGGGCGATCGACACCGTCCGCGGTCCGTTCGAGATGAACGCACTCGCCAACGTGGCGGCGCTGGCGAGCCTCGAGCAGCCGGAGCTGCTCGACGAGCGCGTCGCCGCGACCGAGGCCGGCCGCGCCACGCTTGCCGCGGCGCTGCGCGAGGTCGGGCTCGAACCGATCCCGGGCGTCGCGAACTTCCTGTGCGTGCCGCTGCCCGCCGGGCTGGGCGGACGCGAGCTCGCCGCCCGCCTCGAGGACGTCGGCGTCATCGTGCGCCCGCTCGAGATGTTCGGGATGCCCGACGGGGTCAGGATCACGGTGGGTACGCCGGAGGAGACCGACGTCGCCGTCGCGGCGCTGCGTTCGGTCGTGCCGGCACTCGTCGCCGCGCACACCTAGGCGCGCGGCGCAGCGTCAGCGAACGTCGACCTGCTCGAGCACGGGGCCGTCGTGGCGCGTGTACCAGCGCAGCACGTTGCGCACACCGTGGCGGGCGACCCGCCGGTTGGAGAAGCGCACGAGCGGCCCCCGCCGGTAGCGCACGCGTGGCGACACCTCCCGGACACGGTTCGTGAGCTCCCAGTCCTCGTGCGCATCCTCGATCCGGGTGCGTGGAAAGCCGCCTGCCGCCAGGTAGGTGCTCGCTCGGATCCCCAGGTTGAACCCGGCGACCATCGTGAAGGCGCACTGGAACTGCGGCCCGCGATTGACGGGATTGAGCCTGCCGCCCTGGCGCATCGCCCACGCGGCGATCGCCGAGATGATGCCGGCGCCGCGCGGCGAGGTGCCGTCGTCGGTGCGCGGCGAGACGCGACCTCCGACGAGGTCGAGCCCCTCGTCGTGCAGGCAGCTCCGCATCCGGCGGACCCAGTCGGGTGCGGGGAGCGCGTCCGCGTCCGTGCGCAGCACGTACGTGGCGCCGTGCTCGATCGCGTGGCGCGCCCCGGAGTCGCATGCCGCCCCGGTGCCCTTCTCGGCTTCGTGCAGCACGCGCAGGTCGAGCGTGGCGTGCTCGGCGGCCAGGGCGCGGACGACCCCTGCCGTCCCGTCCGTGCTCGCGTTGTCGACCACGAGCACGACGAAGGGCGCATCCACCACCTGCGCGGCGAGCGCATCGAGCGTCGCCCGGATCCAGTCCGCCTCGTTGAAGGCGGGGATCACCACCCAGGTGTCGGCGTGTGCATCCACGCCTGACCATCGAATCGGAAACGCCTCGCGTACCGGGCTCGATACCCGGGAGAGGCAAACGCGTCGCCGTTCGGGAGCTCCGGGGACCATGGGTATCGCAGTCATCATCGCCGCCGTCATCGGCGGCACCTACGTCGCGCTGGCAGTGCTGGCGCGCGCCGTCGAGGGCTGGATCCGGCACGAGGTCATCGTGGATGCACCCCTCGACGTGGTCTGGGCCTATGGATCGGATTCGACGCGCGCTGCCGAGTGGAGCGTGTTCTTCCACCACATCA
>JAOPYU010000210.1 GCA_025964455.1 Thermoleophilia bacterium
GCCTGACGTCGCCGATCTCGCGACGCTGCTCTTCGACCGCGCACTGCTGCGCGGGGAGTTCACCCTCCGCTCCGGCGCCACGAGCGATCGCTACTTCGACAAGTACCGCGTCACGTGCGATCCGGAGCTGCTCGAACGCGTCGCCGCGGAGCTCGCGAGCGCGGTCGATGCGATGTCACCGGCCCCCTCCCGCATCGTTGCACCCGAGCTCGGCGCGGTCCCGATCGCGGCCGCCCTCGCCATCGAGACCGGGATTCCCTTCGCGATCGTTCGCGGCGCGGCCAAGGACTACGGGACTGCGAACCGGATCGAAGGTCCGATCGAGCCCGGCGAGACCGCGGTGCTCGTCGAGGACGTGGTGACGAGCGGCGGCGCGGCGCTCGAGGCGCTCGCCAGCGCGCGGGCGGCCGGTATCGTCGTGACCGAGGCACTCTGCATCCTGGACCGGGACGGGGGCGGTCGCGAGGCGCTCGCCGCTGCCGGCGTGCAGCTGCGCGCGCTGCTCACCTCCGACGACCTCGATGCTGCGATGGCTGCTGGACGCGGACGAGAGGCGTGACGTGAACACCTGGATCGATGGCATGGACGCGGCGATCGAGACGCCGGACCGCACGCGCCGGGCGAGCTTCGTCCAGCGCCTCGCGCGACGGGCCGGCGACGCGCCGCTGGCGGCGTGCGTCGGCATCGATCCGTCATCCGACGCGCTCGCGCTGCTCGAGGGCATCGGGCCGTTTGCGAAGACGCGGGACGGCCGGATCGGTCGGGCCGGCGCCATCGAGCGCTTCGCGGGCCTGGTCATCGAATCGGCGCGCGACCACGCGGTCGCGGTGAAGCCCCAGGTCGCGTGGTTCGAGGCAGCCGGTGCGCCCGGAATGCGCGCGCTCGAGCGCACCGTCGAATTCGCACGCACTGCGGGCCTGCTCGTCGTGCTCGACGCCAAGCGGGGCGACGTGCCCCACTCCGCCGCGGCTTATGCCGACGCGTGGATCGGCGATCTGGCGAGTGCCGGACACGGGGTCGACGCACTCACGGTGAACGCGACCGTCGGCCGCGATTCGGTCGACGCCATGGCCCGCATCGCCGCGGACCGCAGCTGCGCGCTGTATGCCCTGCTGCACACCTCCAACCCCGGGGCGGCGACGCTCCAGGGCGCGCCCCTCGAGGGCGGCGAACCCTGGTGGCAGCTGCTCGCACGCGAGCTGGCGGGCTCCGACGCGGATGTCGGCGGTGGCATCGTCGGCGCGGTTGTCGGCGGCACACGGCCCGAGCTGCTCGCCGAGGCGCGCGGGTTGCTCCCCGCGGCGCCCCTGCTGGTGCCCGGCATCGGCGCGCAGGGTGGCACGATCGAGGGCCTCGCCCAGCTGGTCGCGCGCTCGGCGGGCGCCCCGACCACGCTCGTGGTGGCGGCCCGATCGCTCCTGCCGACCGAGCCCTGCAGCACACCGGCGTTCCGACATGCGGTGGATTCCGCTGCATCGCGCCTGGCGGCCGACCTCGCGCGCGTAGGCGCGCACGAGCCAGTGCTCTAGTATTCGCCCATGGCGACGCCCCCTGACGACCGATCGCGCTCGTATGCAGCGCCCACGCGACGACGACGACGCTTCACGGCGTGGACGATCCTCGCCCCGGCGGCCGCGATCATCCTCTGGGTCTCGTTCTTCTCCGCGCTCGGCAAGTCGTGCGTGTTCAAGGAGTGCGCGGACGCCAAGGACAACGGGAGCGAGACCGCCGAAGGTGGCGACGCGCGCAACAAGCTGCCGCGCGGCGCCCGAGCCAAGGTCAAGTCGGGCGACAGCCTCGGGGCGCTCGCAAAGCGCTTCGAGCTGACCGAGGACGAGCTCAAGGCGTGCAACCCGCTCGTGGATCCGCAGTCGCTCCAGCCGGGGCAGTACCTGATCGTGTCCGCGGTCGACTGCGAGGACGCGGACAAGGCCGAGGCCGGAGCCAATCCGGATCCGCTCGCCGGCGATCTCACCGACACCGCGCCCGACCCGACGGAGAACGGCACCGCGGCGGCCGACCCGACGGCGAACGACGGGAAGAAGACCGCGACGCCCGCCGCCGGCGCGAAGACGACCGAGACGAGCGCCGACCAGGGTGACGAGGGCTGAGCGCCGTGCGCCGCAGGGGGATCGGCGCACGAGTTGCCGCCGCCGCACTCGCGGTGTTCGCGTGCGCTGGCGTCGCGACCGCCCTGGTGGATGCCGCGCCCGTTGAGCGGTCCGCGCAGATCGCCCGCCAGCTCGAGGGTTCGGGCGACGAGGCGATCACCGACGTGTCCCCGCCGCCGAGCGTGACCGCGAAGGGCTGGCTGGTGTTCGACGTGGGCGCGAACGAGGCGATCGCAGGCGACGAAGCCGGCACCGCGCGCCCCATCGCCAGCCTCGCCAAGCTCATGACCGCGGTCGTGGTGCTCGACCGGATCGACCTCGATGACACGGTCACCATCCCGCGGGCGGTCGACACCCTGCCTGCCGATGCGGCGCGCATGGACGCCCGCCCGGGCGAACGCTGGCCGGCGCGCGACCTGGTCCGCGCGATGCTCGTGTACAGCGCGAACGACGCGGCGCTCGCCCTCGCCCTGCACGTCACCGACGGCGACCTGCCCGCCTTCGTGCGGCTCATGAACGACGAGGCCGCCGAGCTCGGCATGTCCGACAGCGAGTTCGCCTCGCCGACCGGGCTCGACCTCGCCGGGGCGCCGAGCACCTCGACGCCGATCGACCTGGTGACGCTCGCGCAGGCCGTGCTCGAGCAGGAGGTCGCGCGCGCGGCGATGCAGGAGCGCTCGATCACGCTCGACCGGCCCGGTGGCGGCGCGCCGGTCAAGCTCGCCAACCGCAATCCGCTGCTCGGCACCTACCCGGGCGTCGATGGCATCAAGACGGGTTTCACCGACGCCGCCGGGTACATGCTCGCCGTGCACCACACCGACGCCGAGACCGAGGGTGAGCTGATCGTCGTGACCTTCGCATCCGCGAGCGAGCAGGCGCGCATCGCCGACTCGCGTGCGCTGCTGGGCTGGGCGCGGTCGCTGCGCACCGAGGTGTCAGTCGTCGAGGGCGGCGCCGCCCTCGGCACGATCCCGGTGCAGCGCAGCTCCGAGCAGTTGCCGATCTTCGCCTGCGACGACCTGGTGGTCACCGCCCGCGTCGGCCAGCAACTCGTGCAGGAGGTCGTCGTGCCGCGATCGGTGGCACCGCCGGTCACCGAGGGTGACGAGGTCGGCGAGCTGCGCGTGCGAGTCGGCACCACTCAGCGTGACGGCGACGCCCCGCTCCCCTCGACCGTCCCCGTGTGCAGCGGCAGGTCAGTCGCACGCCGCGCCCGCTGGGAGCGCGCCGCCGACTACGCGAGCGACTGGCGCGGTGCATGGAATTCGGGAATCGACGAGGTCGAGGACGCATGGTCCTCCCTCAGGAAGCAGTCCGCATGATCACCACCGTCACACTCAACACCGCGATGGATCGCTCGCTCGTGGTGCCCAATTTCCTGGTCGGGCGCCGGCACCGGGCCTCCAGCGGCGTCACGCTGCCGGGTGGCAAGGGCGTGACGATCGCCCGTGCGCTGCGCCGGCTCGGCTCGCCCGTGATCGCGACGGGCATGGCGGGGGGCCTGACCGGCGAGAACATCGTCGCGCGCCTCACCGACGAGGGGATCCTCAACGACTTCGTCCGCATCGCCGAGCCGAGCCGAACCTCCACCGCGGTCATCGATCCGGTGAACGGCGTGCACACCGAGATCAACGAGTACGGTCCGCGCGTCGCGACCCGCGAAGTGGACCTGCTGCTCGAGAAGCTGCGCTACCTCTCGCGCGCGAGCAAGTGCCTGGTCCTCGCCGGCTCGCTCCCGCGCGACGTGGAGCCCGACGTGTACCAGCGCATCCTGCGCGGCCTGCAGCCGCAGCGCCTGTTCACCGTCGTCACCCAGCCCGACGACACCGAGACGCTGCGACTGGCGCTCCAGGCCGAGCCGAGCCTGACCGTCGTCGACCAGCGCGAGGCCGAGGACTTCGCCGGCAACGAGTTCACGAGCGACGAGGATTTCGTCGTCGCCATGGAGTCGATGGCACGCATCGGCGGCCAGAGCATCGTGGTCCTGCACTCGGGCGGCTGCGTCGGCCGCATCAAGCAGGGCAAGACGACCACCTGGCACAGCGCGGAGTTCGATCCAGTCGAGGCCGTTTCCCAGCTCGGCTTCGCCGACTGCTTCGTCGCAGGCGCCCTGCACGCCACCTTCGACGACCGTCCGCTCGAGGAGCGCTACACCCTCGCGATCGGCACGGGCCTCGCCAACAACCGCGCCCTCGGCGCCGGCGTCTTCGAGAAGGGCGACGCGACCCGCCTGCAGAAGGAAGTCCGCCTGCGCCTGCTCGAACCCGTCCCCGCCGACATCGTCGAATAGCCCGTCAGCCCGCGCATTTCGACGACTTTGTACAGCCATAGGGTGACTAACTCGAGTTAATCAACCGGGGGCGGCATCAACCGGGGGGTCAGCCGACGGGGCCCGAGGCGTTCTCGAGCGGGGAGCATGCGCCGGAGTCGACGACCTCGTAGCCGGCATCGACGAGCTGGCACACGGCCGCCTCGAAGGACTGTGATGCCGCGCTGGCCGAGGCCTGGCGCGCGAGCTTCTTGGTCATCGCCTTGTTCGGCGCGGCCGCCACGATGCGCTGGTTCCACACGTTGAGCCCGTCGACCGCCTTCACGAGGGCGGTGTGCCCCTCGACGGCTTCCTTCGGCGGGCTCAGCTGCTTGAGCTGCGCGCCACCCTGCTGCCAGGCGATGGCCGAAGCCTTGAGCAGTCGGCCGTTGCCCGCATCGACCGCCTTGGCGAACTCGGGTCCCTGCGTCGCGCTGCCGAGCTGGTCGAGCGCGCGCTGCACGCCCTCCACGTAATCCTGCCGCTGCTGTTCGGAGGAGACGCCGCCGTCGACGCCGGCCGGCCCGATCGCACCGGGGTCCGACTCGCCGCAGCCCGCGAGCAACGCGGCTGCGACCAGCAACGCGGCTGCCGTGGTGACCTTGCGCATGACGTTCATAGCTCATCCCCTCCCGTGGGGTCCTCGCCGCTCGGGCCCGTGCCCGAGTCGCCTCCCTCGCCGCCGGTGCCCGGCAGCGTGAAGCCCTTCTCCCGATATATCGTGTTCGCCTCGTCGAAATCGTTGCGGATGTCGTCATAGACACTTGGTTCGATTGCCCGACGACAGGCCCGCGCCTCGTCCCGCGCAGCCGATTCGAGCGACGCACAGCGCCCCAGCTGCAGCACGAGCGCGGACATCCCTTCGAGCCCCGCGACCATGCGCTCATGGGCTGCCTGCGCCGCCCGCGGCGGCGGATCCGCATCCAGCTCGTCCACCGCGGCATCGAGCTTCGCCGCCGCCTCGCGCAGCTGGGGTTCCGTGTGGATCCGTTCCGAGTCCAGCCCCTCCGTGACCTCGTCACGGACCTTGGCCGCCATCGCGAGCCGTTCGTCGTACTGCTCGCGCGACTGGCGCGCCGTGCAGCCGCTGCCCACGACCACGAGCAGGCCCAGCGCCGTGATGATCCACAGCTTCGCGACGATCCGACGCCGCGTCGTCGGTTGTCCCCCGTACGTCACGAGGGTGCGTTACCCGCTCGGGGCGGGTCGTTCACGCCGGCGACCGAAGTGGTCGTCCCACGGCGGGCGAGCCACCGCTATTCGGCGGGTGCGCCTTCGAGCTCGATCGGCGCGCCCTCGAGGTCGACCACGGCCGACAGCCCGGATTCCGCGCCTTCCTCGGCCTCGGCAAGTGCGTCCTTGCCGAGCGCCACGAGCTCCGCGAGGGCGTCATCGTCGAGCTCCGTGATCCAGCCCTCGCCGGCGGCGCCCTGCGTGTCGATGATCTTGCCGGCGAGTGCCCGCTTGTCATCGATGATCTGCGCGATCCGCTCCTCGAGCGTGCCGGCGCAGACGAGCTTGTGCACCTGGATGCCGCGGGTCTGGCCGATCCGGTGCGTACGGTCGGTGGCCTGGTCCTCGACGGCCGGGTTCCACCAGCGATCGAAGTGGAACACGTGCGCGGCGTTCATCAGGTTGAGGCCGAGGCCACCTGCCTTGAGCGACAGCACGAAGACCATCGGCTCGTCGCCGTCGGACTGGAACTGCTGGACGAGCTCCTCGCGCTTGATGCGGGGCACGCCGCCGTGCAGGTAGAGCACCTTGCAGCCGAGCACGTCGGGCAGGTGCGCCGCGAGCAGGTGACCCATCTGCGCGTACTGGGTGAACACGAGCGCCCGATCGCCCTCGGCGACGATCTCGGTGAGCATCGACTCGAGGCGGTCCAGCTTGCCGGAACGACCGCTCAGCACGAACGGTTCGCCATTGGCGTCGACGTCGGTGGCGAGCTGGCCGAGGGCCTGCATCGGGTGGTTGCAGATCTGCTTGAGGCGGGTCAGCAGCGCGAGCACGGCGCCGCGCCTGCCGATGCCGTCGCGCCTGCGGACCTCCGCCATCGCGGCATCCGCGGTGGCCTGGTACAGCGCCGCCTGCTCCGGCGTGAGCGTGCACGCGAGCGTGCGCTCCTGCTTCTCGGGAAGGTCCGGGACGATCTCCGGGTCGTGCTTGACCCGGCGGAGCATGAAGGGGCGGCTCAGTGCGCGCAGGTTCGCGGCGGCCTGTTCGTCGCCGGCGCGCTCGATCGGAGCAGCGAAACGCTTGGAGAATGCCGAGGCCGTGCCGAGCAGCCCCGGGTTGACCAGGTCGAGGATCGCCCACAGCTCGAGCAGGCGGTTCTCCATCGGCGTACCGGTGAGGGCGATGCGGACGGGCGCCCGCAGCAGCCGCACGGCACGCGCCTGCTCCGTGTCCGGATTCTTGACCGCCTGGGCCTCGTCGAAGATGAGCATGGACCAGTCGATGCCCGCAAGCATCTGACGGTCGCGCGCGATGAGCCCGTAGCTCGTGACGACCACGTCGTGCCCGTCGAGCTGCGAGGCCCGGGCCTCGCGCATGGGGCCGTGGTGGATGTGCACCTTGAGCTCGGGAGCGAAGCGCTCGAGCTCGCGCTGCCAGTTGCCGATCAGCGAGGTCGGGCAGCTGACCAGCACGCGACCGGGGTCTTCCCCGGCCTCGAGGCGCTCCTTGCGGATGTGCATGATCAGGGCGATCATCTGGACCGTCTTGCCGAGGCCCATGTCATCGGCCAGCACGGCGCCGAGCGGCAACGACGCCATCCCGGCCAGCCAGCTGAGGCCCTTCTGCTGGTACGGGCGCAGCTCGCCCGTGAAGCCCTCGGGCGGCTCGATCTCGTCGAACGCGGCGGGGTTGCGCAGGAAGTCCACGGCGCGCGCGAGCATCGCCTCGTCGACCCGCTCGACCTTGGCCGTCAGGCCGCCCGGGAGCGTCGCCTCGCCGCCGAGTGCCGCGGCGAGCGCCGTCGAGTTGGCCATGTGCGAGTCGGTCGCTTCGACAGCGCGCGCCAGTCGTTCGAGCTGCTCACGCGAGGTGTCGTCGAGCCGCACCCACTCGCCGCCGAGCTGCACGAGTGCGCCCGCCTGGCGGGCGATGCGCCGCAGCTCCTCCGCATCGACCTGCTGGCCGCCGAGGGCGACGTCGATGTCGTAGCTGACGAGCTCCTCGAGCCGGAAGCGCGGGCCGGGGCTCGTGCCCGGCGTGCGACCGCGGCTGGCGCCACGCGTCGACGTGCCGTCGCCCTCGCGGAACCGGATGCGTGCATCGACCTGGCGCTCGAGCGAGCGGGTCAGCTCCTCCGGCAGCTCGACGCCGGCGCCGCTCGACATCAGGTCGGGCGTCGCCATGATGAGCGCGCTGGCCTCGTCGACCGACAGCTCGAGCGGCTCGTCGAGCGACGTGGTGTGCACGCGCTTGAGCGGAATCCAGATGCCGGCGGCCTCGTCGAGCACGCTGCGGATCTTGGCGGCGTCGAGCTCCTGGTCGATTCGGACCCGGCCCTGCCAGACGCCGCCACGCCCGCGCGGGAGCTCCAGCCGCACGGCGAGCCCGGCGAGCGCACGGCTCTGGCCGCGCTTGGTGGGCGTGCGCTGCTGGGCGGTGCCGAGCGCATAGGCGTGCTGCGCGATGTCGAGGAACTGCGCGAGCGCGGTCCCTGCGTCGATGCGCCCGAAGCTCGGCCCGTCGCTCTGCGGCCCGAGCATGGCGAGCGGATCGTCGCCCTCGTTCTGGATCTCGACGAGCACGGCGTGGCTCGACGGCGGCATGCCCGCGGCGATCCGACCGAGGATGGCATCGGTCTTGTCGTTGCCGCGCGGCAGCATCGCCGCCTCGTGGATCCTGCGCGCGATGTGCGACGCCAGCACCCAGGCCTTCACGCTCGGGCGCGTGTTCTCCTGGGCCAGGTCGATGAAGAACGGGATCGCCTCGGCGACGCTGAGCGCTCGCGTCTGCGTGAGACGGGGCTGCTCGGGGTCACCGATCGGCAGCGTCAGGCGCCGCGCGAACTCCGGCACGGCCAGCGCCTCTTCGGCGCGTCGCCACGCGCCCGGCGACAGCTCCGCGGGTGCGTAGAGGACGATCGCCGGCTCGAGGCCTGGGGCGGGCGGCAGGAAGGCTGCGTCGAGCAGCTGCGTGTCGGGGACTTGAGCCAACGCGACATTGTACCCATCCCGGGCCATGCCGCGCTGACGGCCTTCCAGATTGGCGCATCGAACGCGTTGTAGGCGAGCCCACATACGGATCCGGGATCCGGGCCTACGTTGGGATCACGCCCTCTCCCCGACCAAGGAAGCCCACCATGCGCCCCACCAGCCACATCACACGGATCGCGATGCTGACGCTCGCGATCGCGGCCTGCATCGTCCCCGCCGCTGCCGCGGCCGAGGAGGTCGTCGGACCGCTCCCGACGACCGACATCGTCGCCTCCGGCGCGGAATCCTCGGACGAGGTCGCGCCGCCCGTGCTCGCCTCCAAGACCGCACTGGCCACGACCACCACCACCGCGGCACGCGCCTCGGTCACGGCGTCGTCCTGCTCCAGCTACCTGACCCAGCGCGTCGACACCGGCTCGACGACCGCCTACGACCTGCGCTTCCGCTCGTGCGTGAAGTTCCGCAGCGACGGCATCGTCCAGGCGAGCGGTACCGAGACGTACCAGAACATCCATGCGGCGAGCACCTCGCAGTCCGACGACGCGCCGCAGTTCTACTGGTTCAAGGCGTACGTCACGCTCC
Source organism: Thermoleophilia bacterium (assembly GCA_025964455.1). The sequence continues at coordinate 9,171 of JAOPYU010000210.1, forward strand.
GCAACGAGGGCGCGACCACGGTGACCTCCAACGGGGGCTGTGAGTACCAGCCGCCGCGCTCGCGGCTCCGCAACAGCGATCCGTACAGCGAGACGCTGAGTGGCGAGTGGTACTGGGAAGCCAAGCCCTACACGTGCTACTTCGACAAGACCCGATCCAGCGGCCGCTTCTATTCCGCCAAGGTGCGCTACTGCTACGACGTGAAGGGTGACGGCAAGGGCACGCTCTGCACCGCGACCGCGACCTCGAACTACCTGCGTTCCTGACCACCAACGACGACCACACCCGCAACGACCCTGCATGCTCGACCCCGCATGCATCGAGGCCCGCAGCACACGCTGCGGGCCTCGTCGTCGTTCGATGTCTCGCAGTGTCTAGCGGCCGAGCAGCCGGCTGAAGAACCCGCCCGAGCTCGGGGCCGAGCCCATGGCGTAGGCGCCGGTCATGCTCGAACCGTACGGCGAGAACGGCGTGGCGAATCCGCCGGTCGGGTCGTAGCCGCCGTAGCCGTAGGGCGCGATGCCCTGGTTGCGGCTGGCGATGTCGGTCGTGTTCTCGTTGCGGACCACCTGGTTGCCGCCGGTGCCCTCGTGGGGCGCCACGCCGGTGTCTCCGGGCGCCGTCGCCGCGGGGGTGGTGACGATCGGCTGTCCGAGGACGGGCACCCCGCTGCCCAACCCGAACCCGGTGCCGAGGCCGCCGACGTTCGTCTGGTTGGTGGCGTTCAGCTGCGGGCCCTGCGGACCCTGCTGCTCGGCGGCGTCGGCGACACCCGTCAGGCCCTGCAGCATCGTCGGGGTCATCCCGAGCTGCTGCATGGTCGGCGCGGCGACCGGGTTGCCGTTCTGGTCGTAGGAGTAGACCGTCGCGCCCGGCACCGTGGTCGCGTTCGACGGCAGCTGCATGCCACCGGTGGGCACCGCGCCCGCCGGAGCCGCACCAGCGGCGGCGCGGGTCGTCGGCTTGAGGATCTTGCCGGTCCCGACCTCACGGACGTTGCCCGCGCCGTCGGTGAAGGACTTGCCCTTGGGCGTCTTCACGCCAGCTCGAGCCGCCACGGGCTGCTTCGCCAGCGTCACCGGAGCCTGCGCCTGCATGGCCAGCATCTGCTCGCGGATCTGCGCGTCGCTCGCTCCGGCGCCTCGCAGCTCGCTCACCGCCGCCTTCATGGCGGACATGAGGCGGGACGCGATGCCCGGCTTCTCGGTGATGCCCGCCTGGGCGCCGAGCATCGGCGAGCCCGGCAGCGTCGCGCCGAGCGCCATCGTGGGAGCGCCCGTCGCCAGCGGCGACATGAGCCCCGCGGTCGGCAGCGCAGTGTTGGGGTTGAACCCTGAGATCGTCATGGCTTCCTCTCCTCCCGATCGCCTCGCTGCAGGTCAAGCAACGAAGCATGCACCGGTCTGTCGGGAGCGGGGATCGCCGTTGGTGCGCATCTGCAGGGACGAGGGCCGAATGCGGCCACGCCGTGGCCAGCGACGGCCACCCCCCGGACACCCCCGAGACGGCCCCATGCGGGTTCCGGGCTCCTGGGCGGCCATGGCCTCCGCGGCCGTCCACCCCTGGAGACTCGCGCGAGCCCGGGTCGATGCGCCGAGGCGCACCGGTGGGATCCCGGGCTCGCATGCCGCCGACCGGGAGGGCCGTGCGGTGGGTGATGGTGTTGGTTGAACGTCTAGCGCGCGGCGAGCGCGGTGGTGCGGGCCTCGACCTGGTCGAGTGCGGCTTCCATCTGGGCGGGGTCGCCGGTGTCGATCGCAGCCTGCAGGATCTGCTCGTTGGACGGCCCGGCGCCCTCGGGAAGGTTCGACGTCGCCGAGTTCGGAATCAGGTACTCCGTCCCGAACGAGCGCATCTCGAGGTTGAGCACGCCGACCGCGAAGATGTACATCACGCCCACGGCCACGGCCAGGATCGGCAGCCACACGATGACGGTGGCGGTGAGGTCTGATGCGGAGCGAACGCGCATTGCGGGGTCCTTCGGGGAGCAAACCGTATGGGGGGGTGACGCAGCAACTGTCGGTGATCCGACGTGCTTCTGCATCCAATGAAACCCCGATCCGCCGCGCTGTCAACGCGAATTGTCGGATCCATCGTCGCGGAACGGCCAGTGAACGGCCCCTCTGAGTGCCACGGTGTACGCTGCCGATATGCCCGATCCCATCGTCGCGATCATCGTCGTGGTCCTCGTCGCGCTCGTGGAGTCGAGCGGGTGGATCCGCGTCCCGCTCGGCCTCCTCCTGGCGATCTGCCTGCTCACGTCGAGCGCCGACGTGCTGCCGATCGCGTTGCTCGGCGCGCTCGGGGTGATGCTCGCGCGCCTCGCGATGGCCGTCGCGGCGCGTCGCGGACGTGACCGCCTCGGGGCAGCGACGCCAGCTGCCCGGGCCCAGCGCGACCTGCTGCGCGCGCAGCTCGCGGGATCCCCCTCCTATGCGCGCATGACCTTCCTGATCTCCGCCCTCCCGGGCGTGCCCGCGTCGTTCCTGTTCCCGCTGCTGGGTGCGATGCGCGCACCCCTGTGGCCCGCGCTGGCCGGCACGCTCGTCGGCCGCGTCCCGGCGCTCGCGCTCACGACCGGCCTGTTCGTCTGGGTCGGACGCTGGGGCGACACGCCCGACCGCGACGCCGCGATCCTGCTCGCGGTGCTCGCCGCCGGCATGTTCCTCGTGCGCCTCATCGCGCTCGTGGACTGGGAGCATCGCGCGGAGACCGGGCGCTTCCGGTTCCGCGAGGCGCCCTCACCCGCGATGCGTGTCTCAGGGATGTTCGACCAGGGCGCAGCGGCCGCCGCGCCCGTCGAGGACGAAGAGGACGTCGTCGAGGGCGAGATCCTGGGCGAGGAGCTCGTCGAACCCGACCAGCTCGACCCCCCGCGCCGCACCGATCAGGACTGATCCGGCGCGAGCACGAAGCCCAGGCACGCGAGGACCGGGAGCGCCGGATACTTGGCGAACGCGGGATCCTCGAGCGCTCGTTCGCACAGCGAGAAGCGCGATCCTCGGCCCGACGTGACGATGCGCTGGTGCACGCAGTGCGCGCAGAGTCCGGTGCCCGCGAGCGGCGGCTGGTTCTGGATCGGGTCGGAGCGCATCTCACCTGCCTTCACGCGTGCATGGATCACTGGCGGCATGGGAATGCTAGCCGCACGATGCGGCGCGAACAGGAATCACCCGACGAAGACGGCGACCCGCTCGACGCGGCGTTGGGGGATCTGCATGACCTCGCCGACCTCGAGCAGCGATTCGCCCAGCTCGACGCGCGCCTCGGCGACGTCGATGCGGCGCGCGCGACCGACACGCCCGCCGGTGGCCTCGATGCCGTGGTCGAGGATGACGACGATCCGTTCTCCGACATCGCCCGCGCGCTGCGCGAACACCGCCGCTCCAGCGATGATCCGGGCGATGACGACGCAGGGCCCCGCGGCCTGACGCGCGACGACGACTCCTCGGATTCAATGGACGAGGACCAGGATTCGAGCGACGAGGACGACGACGAGATCGACGAGGTCTCCAACGAGATCGAGGCTCGCTGCCAGGACGCCCTCGACGCGCTCGAGATCGACGACCTGTCACTCGCGCGCGAGATCGCGCTCGGCGCCGTGCGCCTCGATGACGAGCACCCCTTCCCCATGTTCGTGCTCGGACTCGTCGCCGAGCAGGAGGGCGACCTCGACACGGCGCGCGACATGGCGGAGCTGTCGCTGCGGACCGCCGGCACCAACCCGGATGCGATCGGGCTGCGCGCCCACATCCACGTGCGCCAGCACGAGCTCGAGCAGGCCGAGGAGCTGCTGCGCTTCGGGATCGCGCACAACCCGGACGAAGCGACCCTGCACGAGGGTCTCGCGCGCGTGGCGCTCGCGCGCGGGCGTCATGCCGAAGCACTCGACGCCGCGATGACCGCGCTGCGCATCGAGCCCGGCAACCCGGGCGCCATGGCGGTGCGGACCGCAGCGCTCGACGAGGCCGGCGACAGCGTCGCGCTGCTCGCGGCCCTGCGCCAGGGCGTGCAGCTGCATCCCGAGGATCCGTACGGCATGGTCGAGCTCGCCTCCGCGGAGATGGAGCACGGCAACCTCGAGCGCGCCCGTGTGCTGCTCATGCGCGCCCAGCGCCTCGCGCCGCGCGACCAGGAGATCGGCAACGTCCGTGCGCTGGTCGAGCACGTCTACGAGCGCCCGCTCCTGCGGCCGGTCCCCGGCCTGCTGCGCTGGATGCGCGACTTCCCCGGCGGTCTCGCCGGCTTCCTGATCGGCTTCGTCGTCGCCGCGCTCCCGCTGCACGCGCTCGCGACCACCAATCCCGAGTACCGGATCCCGGCCCTGACCGTGATCGTCGCCTGGGGCAGCGTCGCGCTCTACGCCTGGATCGCACCTGCGATCATCACTCGCCGCCTCAACCAGCGTGCCGCCCGCAGCAGCGCGGATCGGCTCGCCGAGGAGCTGCGTGACCCGCTCGCCACGCCGCCCGGTATCGAGCGCATCGCCGACGTGGTCGGCATGCTCGTCACCGCGCGTGATCGCCGCCGCGCGCACGAGCTGCTCGCCCTCGCGGCGCGCCGCACCGAGTCGCACGGCTCACGCCAGCTCGCCCCGAACGCCCACGTCGCCGCCGAGGTCGCCCCCGGGCTCACGCACCTCGCCCGTCGTCTCGCCAGCCCGCGCGCACGCATGCGAGGACTGCTGCTCGCCATCCCCGGTGCACCCCGGCTCGTCGTGGCGCTGGCCGTCGCCGCAGCCGTCGGCGCTCCTGCGTTCGCGACGCTCACCGTGGTGCCGCTCCTGGGCTGGCACGCGATGGCCGTCGGCCTGCTCCTGGTCGCGTGGCTGCTCACGATCATCGAGGCTCGCGCCGAGCGCGACCTGGACGATGCCTTCGTGGCGCTGCAGCTGACTGCCACGACGGCGGCGTCGGCGGGTGCCAGCGGCGTGACCGACGAGCGTGACTGACTGCCGTCAGGCTTGGACGAGCGCCTCGTGTTGCTCCTGCGCCGCCGCGATGAGCGCGCGCACGCCCTCCTCGTCCCCGTCGCGCAGCAGCGCGATCGGGTCGGGATCGCCGTTCACGATCTCCTCGAAGAAGTCCTTGCGGTCGTTGTAGGTTGGCAGCGTGCCTTTGGCCCAGCCACGCACCTCGTTGAGCAGCTCGGCGAGCCGCGCGTACTCGGTGCCGAACAGGTCGGAGATCTCGCGCTTCATGCGCTTGGCGAGCGCCGGTGAGGCGCCACGCGTGGAGATCGCGACGGCGATCGCGCCGGTCCGGACGATCGCCGGGAGGATGAAGTTGCACAGCGGCGGCACGTCGACGATGTTCACGAGCATCGCGCGCGCTTCCGCTTCCTCGTAGATGCGGATGTTCGTGTCGGTGTCGTCGGTGCAGGCGATGGCCATCAGGCAGCCGTCGAGGTCGCTCGTCTCGTAGTCGCGCCTGGACCATGTGATCGAGCCCTCGGCCGCGAGCTGCTCCACCTCGGGCAGCACTTCCGGCGAGACGACGTGCACGAGCGCGTCGCTCGCGAGCAGGCCCTCGGTCTTCTCGAGCCCGAGGTGCCCGCCGCCGACCACGAGCGCCGTGCGGCCCTTCAGGTTCAGGCACGCGATGTAGTGCGTCGTGTTGAGCATCTCGACCGTGCATCGCTGGTCGCAGATGCCGACCTTGAACTGACAGACGCAGGGCTTACCGGCATAGGCCGCAGCAGGCATGGGAGGGGAGCTCCTCGGAAAACGACGGGACGCGAACGGCTGCAGTGTATCGACCCTCGGCGGGGCGCCGCTTCGGGAGCGGCCGCCGCGCGGCCGCGGGTGGGCCGATCGAGGGCCGCTTCTCGTGCGCACCACCTGCGACGAGCGGCCCGACATCCAGGAGACGCGGTCCTGCATGGGACGCAGCCGCGCAGGGACCCGGGACGGACCGACGTGACGAGCATCGCGACGATGGGTGGAACTCGAGGCACCGGCGCCATCGCGCCGGCAGCTTCGGCGCCTGTCCGCGTCCCGCCCGACGGCGATCCGGCCCGCGCTCCGCTCGCCTCCCCCCCGACCGCGGTCGATGCGAACGCGCAGGCACAGGCCGCAGCCGACCCGCTGCGCCCGACGGCCGCCGATGGCTGGTCGCCCGATCGCGTCGTCGCCGTGCACTCGCGCAACACAGGCGGCTTCATCGGATCAGCCGTCAACTTCGCGCTCGGCGGGATCGACGAAGCGCCCGGGCAGCGCCTCTCGCGCGGCCAGGTCGACCGTCTCGCCCCGTTCTACGCGACCCAGTTCGGGCTCGACGAGACCTACGTCCGTGGCGAGCTCGCGAAGGTGTACCTGTACGTGGGCGGCCCGAGCACGACCGCCCAGCAGGCGATGACGATCGGCCACCACGTCTACGTGCCCGACGAGAAGTCGCTGCGACACATCATGGAGCCGTCTGGTCGCGGCTGGCTCGCGCATGAGCTGGCGCACACGATGCAGTTCCTCGCCTACCAGGGCGGCAGCCCCCACGCCTTCCTCGCCGACTACTTCAACTCGATGGTGATCGGACAGGACCCGCAGCGCCCCGGATCCGGCGACGGACCCGCAGTGTGGGGCGCGATCTTCACCGGCCTGCGCAGCGCCGGACACCCCGAGGAGGATCTCGGCAAGGCGGCGACGACCTTCCGCGACCGGCTCGTCTCGAGCGTGCTGCCCGCCTCGGCGATCGCACTCCCAGTGGCGCTCGTGGGCAGTGGCCTGCTCGCCTCGGCGCGCGCGACCACCAACCTGCCCCTGCTCGGCACGGGGCGCTCGCTGCCGCTGGCCATGTCGGGCATCGCGGCGCCCGCCATCGCCGGCTCGCTGATCGGTTCGTTCTCCGACCGCATGGGTGACGGCTGGACCAGGACGTTGGGCGCAGTCGCTGGCGGCGGGCTCGCCGGCGCCGCCCTCTGGAAGGCCGGCGCCTTCTCGGCGACGCTCGGGCAGGCGGGCGTCCACACCTTCGCGGGCCGCCTGGGTCGGGGCGGCGCACTCGGCCTCGCGATCGGCGCGACGGTGAGCGGCGCGGCGATCGGCCTGATGAGTGCCACGGCGAGCGCCAACACGATCAAGGGCTGGTCCAACAGCGCCCAGGTGCTGACCGCGCTGCGCAACAAGCCGGCAGGCGAAGCCCCGAAGGACCTGACCTTCCAGGATGCGCTCCACGATTCACACTGGATCGAGATCGACGCCGAGAGCGTCGCGCGGCGCT
>JAOPYU010000240.1 GCA_025964455.1 Thermoleophilia bacterium
TGCTCTTGCACCAGATGAACTCCTCGATGTCCGGGTGGTCGATGTTGAGCACGACCATCTTCGCGGCGCGGCGGGTCTTGCCGCCTGACGCGATGGTGCCGGCGGACGCATCGGCGCCGCGCATGAAGGACACGGGACCGCTCGCGGTGCCGCCCTTGCTGAGCTGCTCGGCGGAGGAGCGGACCTTGGAGAGGTTCACGCCGGAGCCCGAGCCCCCCTTGAAGATGAGGCCCTCTTCGCGGATCCAGTTGAGGATGTCGTCCATCGTGTCGTCGACGGAGAGGATGAAGCAGGCCGAGCACTGCGGCTTGTCCTCGTGGCCACAGTTGAACCAGACCGGCGAGTTGAACGCCATGCGCTGGGTCACGAGCAGGTAGCTGAGCTCGTGGTTGAAGGTCTCGGCCTCCTCGTCCGTGGCGAAGTAGCCACCCTCGAGGCCCCAGCGGGTGATCGTGTTGGCGACGCGACCGATCATCTGCTTGACCGAGTTCTCGCGCTCGGGGGAGCCCATCTTGCCGCGGAAGTACTTCTGCGTGACGATGTTGGTGGCGTTCTGCGACCAGTCGACGGGGAACTCCACGCCGCGCTGCTCGAACACCGGGCTCGCCGGATTGCCGAGCACGGAATCGCGCAGCTCCCACTGCACGCGCTCGAACGGATGCACACCATCCGTGAAGTGTCGCGCGATCAGCGTCGCCGCCTCGCCCTGCTTGGACTTCGCGCCATCAGCCACGTTGCCTCGTCCCGTCTTCATTCTCTGCATCTCCCCTGAGCGTATCGTCGTTCGATGTGTGTGATGCCGTCGCTAGACGGCTACGGCCTCACGTGCGCGCGCGGGAGCTCCCACACTCTCGCGCGCATTCGTCGTCGACCCGTCGGTGTCGCCGTGCGGCACCGCTGCCTTCCCCTCCGAAGATGCCGCCGCCATGCGGTCGAGCACCTGTCGGAATGCTTCGAGCGTCTCGGCGCGCTCGATCACCGATGCGAAGCGGATCGCGGCCGCCTCGTCGAGCTGGACGAGACCCGCAAGCGCGAGCTCGCCGACCTGGTCGCTCGTGACTTCCTTGCAGCCGCCGTCGCGCAGCTGCGCCTCCACGTCGGCGACGAGCAGCTCGAGGCGCTCGTGCGCGATGTCGCGCTTGGAGCACGCGATCTCGAGACCGCGCAGCAGCTTCTCGCCGCGGAACTGCTCCTGCCGACCGTCATGCTTGACGATCCACAGCGGCGCGACCTCGATGCGCTCGTAGGTGGTGAAGCGCTCGCTGCAGTCCAGGCACTCACGCCTGCGCCGCATCGCATCGCCGGCATCGGCGATCCGCGACTCGAGCACCTTCGAATTGGTTCCGCTGCATCCCGGGCAGATCATCCCGCTCGCACCCCGTCCTCGTCCGTCCCTGGACCTCTGCCGCCGCGGCTCCCGTGCTTTCCCTGCACTCCTCGGGCGAGCTGGCACCGTACCCGCACGGACGGCCTGCCATCAAGGCTCCGAGGAAGGAAAAACCCGCACCGTGCGGCCTTTCGTTCCACTCCCGGTAGCGTAGTCCGGCGGCCGGACGCACTAGGGCTAGTGTGCGGCTGATGTTGCGAATCGTGTCAATTCCCCGACGGATTTCCAGCGGATCGGCCGACTCGCCGAATTGACTCGGGGCCAAGATGTCGGCCGGCCGGACAAGCAGGAGTCGAGGGGCCGGCAGCGACGGAGGTGGGACCGGCGTGCCGGGCATGGGACACCCCCCTTTCGCAACTGTGCAGAACCGATACCCCCTCGATCGGAATTGCACGGTCGCCGAGCCGAGCGCCTCACCCTCCCGGTATCTGTGCAGAAGCGATACCCCCTCGATCGGAATCGCACAGTCGATGGGGCGAAACGGCTGCGGGGGCGGGCCCCGATACTCAGGTGACGGCGCCGCGCGCGGGATCTCCTGCGCGGCTGCGCCCTGGGACGAACCACGAGGTACCATCACCATGTCTGGACTGCTTGCAGCCATCTTCCTGTTCGCGGCGATCGCGGCGCTCGTCGCCGGCATGCGCGCCGAGGGCGTCTCCGAGGCCTACCTGCCGGGCGATTCGCCGCGGCGGCTCCCCGATCCGGGTCCACGGGACCTGCACGCGGTGACCGGCACGCTCGGGCATGCGCCCGTGCCCAACTGGGGCTGACGCCCCCACGCTCACGTTGGTGGAGGCCTGCCTCGGGTGGGTACGACGGGCGCATGAACAGTCGCACGCCCCGCCGTCTGGTCCTCCTCGCCTCTGTGCTCGCCCTTGCAGGGTGCGGGACGTCGTCGAGCAACGATCCAGAGGACGCCGACGGCTGCGTCGCCGGCCCGAGCCGTGCCGGCAAGGTCGCGTCGTACCGCCACTGCGGACCCGCGGCTGCGACGATGCAGGTCGACGATGGCGCCACTGCGACGGCCCGTGGCTTCAGCGGGGGCCGTTGTTCCTTCGCGAACGGCACCTACGCGGTCGATATCGGTGCGCGACTGGTCGATTCGGTCGAGCCGGACGTCCGGACGAAGCTGCAGGCACTCTCGATCACCGTCGGCACGCCTGGTGGCATCACGGGTGGCGCTGGGCTCCGCAGGCTCGTGAGCTCCAGGAGCGCCATCGTGACGTGGTACGCCGACTCGGGCGATTCGCAGCTGGAGGCCGAGGGCCAGCAGGTCCGGCTTGCGAAGTCGCTGCGCTCCGGGCGGATCGAAGGGCGCTCGACCGCGGGCGAGGACGTCGTCCTCGAGTGGAATTGCAACGAGGCCGTTCTGCCGAAGCGCGTGAGCGGTAGCGCCTGAACTGCCTCGTCAGCGCGTCACCACTCCACGTCCTCGATGCCGGGTGCCTCGAAGGACGTGCCCTCGATGCCTGCGTGACGGAAGTCCGCGCCCTCGGTGAGCGCGAGGATGAAGTCGGAGCCGGCGAGCTCGGCGCCGACGAAGGACGCGCGGCGCACGTCCGCGCCCCGGAGGCTGGCCTGGCCGAGCGCTGCCGCCTGCAGGTCGGCATCGGAGAGGTCGCTGCCGTCGAGGTTGGAGCCCACGAGCGACGCTCCCACCATGTTCGAGTGTGAGAGGTCGACGCCCTCGAGGTGCGCGAACTGCACGCTCGCGCCCCAGAGGTTGGCGTGGGCCATCGTCGCGTGGTTGAGGTGCGCCTGGTCCAGCTGCGCGTGGGCGACGTTCGCGAGGTTGAGGCTCGCGCCCGAAAGGACGGCGCCAGCGAGGTTCGCGCCGACCAGGTAGGCGTTGGAGAGATCCGCCATGTGCAGGGCGGCGTCGGCGAGCTGTGCGCCGGCGAGGTTCGCGCCGCGGAGCTTGGCGCCGACCATGTGCGCACGCTGCATGCTGGCTTCGTGCAGGCGAGCGCCGGTGAAGTCGGCTTCCTCGGCGGAGGCGTCGTCGAAGCAGGCGTTGGTGAGATCCGAGCCGGAGAAGTCGGCGCGCGCCACGCGGGCGCGGGCGAAGTTGGCGCCGCGCAGCTCGCGACCGGCGAGGTCCGCTCCGACGAGCTCGACGACGTCCTCGGGGCTCTCCTCGCGCCAGGCGTTGAACGCCTCGACGGACTCGTCGAGCAGGGCGCGTGGGTCTGCGTCGGACACTGGGGGGCTGCCTTTCTGTGCGCCGTGCGGCGCGGGTCATGCGTGCGCGGCCCGCATCGGACCGGCAAAAGGGGGCTTTCCCGCGCTGCGGCGACGGAAACCCGGCGGGGCGCCGAAGCTGCGCACGGAGCGGGAATTCAGGCGGTGGAGGCGTTCAGGTGGTCGAGAGGTCCCGGGCGAGCAGGCCGGCGCGGTGCATGGCCTCCTCGAGCTGGCGGGCGGCGCCCGGCTCGCGCAGGTGCACGGTCCAGGTGCGCGCCGTGCCTTCGACCGGGTGCTCGACGTTGATCGTCGCGGTGCCGGAGCGCACGAGGCGTGTGACCTGCCAGCCGCGGTCCGGGACCATCGAGACCTCGGGCACGTCGACGTCATCGGGGATGGCGCCCACGCGAAGCGCGAGCACGGCCCGGTACACCCGTCGCGCGACCAGCACGAGGATCGCGGCGACCACGACGATGACGACTACGCGGATCATGCTCGGACCTCCATCACCGACACGATATCGCGCAGCGGCTGGCGCTCGCGGCGCACGGCCAGCCGATGGCCCCATCCGCGTGGAACGCCATCGGCGGGCGGCGCGAAAGATAGGTGTAAGCACGCTGCTTGGCACACACCGCAAGCAGCACCTGACGTGGGGACGAGGGTCGAGGACGCAAGGGACGTACGGGGGACGGTCGCAGTGCATGGAGCCAGGCTCCACCAGCATCTGCCCGACGGTTTCGCGCCACGCGTATCCCCCCCTCTGACACGCATCAGGCGCGACGATCCAACGGGCTTAGCGGCTCCTGGATCACGGCAATCGGGTTAGCGCCCGACGGCCAACATAGCCGGGACGCAGGTGGTCGAACGCCAGCGCTTCCCGCATTCCGAAGGCGATCACCGCGCGCACCCCCCTCTTTCGCGCGGTGGTCGCCTTCGACTTTCTTCTCACGTGGATCTGGTTACGTTGGCCGTACAGGCTGCGGTGAACGTAACCAAAATCAGGACCGATGGGTCAGACGGGGTGGGAGACGCCGTCGGCGATGCCGGCCTTCATGGCGGCGATGGCGGCGGACTTGCCCTCGGGGCCGAACAGGCCGGAGCCGCAGACGATCGCACGAGCGCCGGCGCGAACGCCGGCTGCCACGTTGTTCGGCTTGAGGCCGCCATCGATCTCGATGGTCACGTGTGGGGCCCGCTCGGCCACGAGCTGGGTCGCGGCCTCGATCTTGGCGAGCATCGTCTCGATGAAGGCCTGGCCTCCGAAACCGGGGTTCACGGTCATCACGAGGATGGTCGAGATGTCGGGCAGCAG
>JAOPYU010000248.1 GCA_025964455.1 Thermoleophilia bacterium
GACGAGACCCCCGGTCGATTCACGGGCGGCGATCTGACCCCGGGCCGATTCACCGGTGGCGACCTCACCCCCGGTCGATTCACCGGCGGCGATCTCACACCGGGTCGATTCACGGGCGGCGATCTCACCCCGGGCCGATTCACCGGTGGCGACCTCACCCCGGGCCGATTCACGGGCGGCGACGAGACGCCTGGTCGCTTCACGGGCGGATTCACGCTCAGCTAGCTCGCGACGCGGCTGTTGACGGCTGGACATGCCGGTCGTACCTTGGATGCAGGACGTAGACGTGCGCAGCCGGACGCTGCTCGCGTGAGGACGTGACCTCGGCACGCCGTGTCGAGCTGCATTTCAGGGACGAAGATGCACGACTTTTTCTGCATTGGCCGCGATCGCGAGATCGCCCAGCTCGACCTCTCGGTCGGCTCAGGCACCGACGGGCTTCGCATCGCCATGCTGAGTGGCCCTTCCGGACAGGGCAAGACGACGCTGGCAGGCGTCGCGATCCAGCGTGCGACCGATCGTGGCTACCGCGTCGCGAACGTTCGTGGCCGAGCGGGCTCGCTGTCGGTTCCGTTCCAGCCCTTCCTCGACGCCATGCCCGAGTTCGACGTGTTGCTCGACGTGATCACCGCAGGCGACGGCGGCGTGGACATCGAGCATGCCGGCATCGGCATCGTCAACCTGATCGCCGAGCTGGCGGACCGTCAGCCGCTGCTGCTCGTGTTCGACGATGCACAGGCGCTCGACGAATCCTCCATCGCGCTGCTGCCCTACCTGACCGGCATCAGCGAGACGTGCAACCTCACCCTGCTCTTCGTCGAGCAGACCGATGCCATCGGTGTTCCCAGCTCCTACCGGGCGTTCATCGACGGGATGCTGGCCCGCCGCGTCGTGAGCCACCTTCGCCTGGGACCGCTCGGCGACGAGGCTATCCGGCAGATCGCTGCGCAGGTCCTCGAGTACGAGGCGCCTGAGATGGTGCCTGCGGACCTCGTGCTTCGCGCCGGCGGCAACCCGTGGTTCGCACGAGAGCTCGCGGACGGACTGCGCCGCGGCATCGACGAACTCCCGACGAGCATCGCGGCAGCGGCAACCGCTCGACTGCACCGACTTCCCGAGACCGGCCAGGACCTCGTGTACGCCACGGCCCTGTGCCCCGACGGCGCACACGTCGGTTGGCTCGAGGCGCTCTCCGGCGAGCGACCCCGCGCCTTCGTGAAGCTCATGGAGCTGATGGCTGACAGCGGCCTCATCCGCGAGGACGGCGAGATCCTGACGATCGCGCATCCGCTCATGCAGCAGGCGATCGAGGACGAGCTGAGCGCGGCCATGCGTCGCGCCATCCACCTCGAGCTCGCCGACATCGTGGCGACGGTCCAGCTCGCCCAGGTCATCACAGCGCGCGCTCGCGGCTTCCACCTCGCTGCGGCCGGTCGGGCGCATGAGGCGGTCCTGGAGTTCCTGAGCGCCGCAGAGACCAACGAGATCAATGGTCAGCTGCACGAGGCGTACGCGGATGTCACGCACGCGCTCGAGGCCGAGACGCGACTCGACGAGCGCATCGACCTGCTCCGTCGGTGCGCCGGCCTCGCCATGCAGGTCGATCGCACCCGGGCGGAGAGCTACTGGATCGAGCTCGGGCGCATCAGCGCGGCCCGTGGCGACAACGAGACGTACGCCTACGCGCTGTTCCAGCAGTACTGGACATGCAATGACGGCGCCGCGCGCGACCGCCTCGAGCGTGCTGCCGCGCTGGGGACGGACGGCTTCGGCTGGTCGGCGCGCGCAGGGGCGAACATCGCCTCGCTCGACGGCGACTTCGCGGAGGCCGAGCGCCTGGACCGGATCGCGCTGCAGATCGCAGTGTCGCGTGGCGACGACATGCTGCGCACGCTCACGATGCATCGCCTCGGTGTCAGCCTCGCGCTGCTCGGTCGCGAGAACGAATCGATCGCGATGCTGCGCGATGCCGTGACGAGCGCCATCCAGCACCGCCTGCATGGCTGGGCCGTCTACGCGTGGGGCGACCTGACGGAGATGCTCTCGCTCGCCGTACGCGCCGAGGAGGCGCTCGCGGAAGCGACCTCGCTCCAGCGGTACGTCGAGGACCTGGGTCTCGATCGAACCCGCGCCATCTCATTGGGCTGGCTCGCGAGCGCGACGCTCCGACGCGGCGACCTGGACGCGGCGCACGACGCCTCGACGAGCGCCACGCTCGCGGCTGCCCATTCGTGGGACGCGCAGGCCTCGCCGCTCATCGCGATGGTGCACGCGGAGGTCTCGGTCGAGCGCAACGACACCGGCGCTGCCGCGGCGGTCGCCAGCGCCTTCGAGGTCGCACGCGAAGCCGGCAACGAATCGTGGGCCGACCAGCTCGAGATCCTGCGCATCCGCGCTGATTCACGCGGCGGGTCGCTCACCAGCGCCGTGCAGCTGCTGCCCGAGGTGCTGGAGCGCACGAGCGAGATGCACGTGCGTGCGGAAGCAGTGCTGTGGCTCGCGCGCGCAGCCGCGCTCATCCGGGACGACGCAGCCATCATGGTCGCGCGTACGCTCCGGGCTCTCATCGAGCCTGACGTCGCGTACGTGAACCTCGCGACCGACGAGCTCGATGCGATGTTCCTCGCGCACGAGTCAGGCGACTACGCCGCCCTCGAGGCCGTGGGCAATCGCTGGGCAGCAGGAGGCCGCATGCTCGACTCGGCCCGTGTCAGCGCGGTGGTCGGGGCGATCCGCCTGCACCGCGGCGACGCGGCCGGCGCCAAGGACCTCCTCCACGCGGCCAAGGGCGCGCTGCAGGGCTGCGGCGCGAGCGGGGATGCCGACCTGGTCGCGGCGCTGCTGCGCCAGACGGGCGCACGAAGCCGCGCCAAGTCGCGCACGACCAACGTCGGCCCGCTGACCAAGCGTGAGCTGGAGATCGCCCGCCTCGTGGCGAGTGGTCTCAAGAACAGCGAGGTCGCATCGTCGCTGTTCCTGGCCGAGAAGACGGTCGCGGCGCACCTGTCGAACATCTACGGCAAGGTCGAGGTGCGCTCACGCGTCCAGCTCGGCGCATGGATCCGCGAACACGATCCGGAGTTCGAGGCCACGCTCGCCAACGCCGGCTGACCGACGCACGACGCGCGCTGGCGTCAGCTCGCGACGTGCGCGAGCTCGGTGTTCAGGTACTCGACGATCTGCGCGACCGGCTGGCCCGGCGTGAACACGGCGCCGACTCCCTGCTCGAGCAGCGCTGCGGCATCGTCCTTGGGGACGGTCCCGCCCACCACGACGAGCACGTCCTCGGCGCCTTCGGCGCGGAGCAGCTCGAGGATCTTGGGCACGAGCGTCATGTGCGCGCCCGAGAGGATCGACACGCCGACGGCGTGGGCGTCCTCCTGGATCGCCGTCTCGACGATCTGCTGGGGCGTCTGGTGCAGGCCGGTGTAGATGACTTCCATGCCTGCGTCACGCAGCGCCCGCGCGATGATCTTGGCGCCGCGGTCGTGCCCATCCAGGCCCGGCTTGGCGATGACGACTCGAATCTTTCCCGACATGCGATGAACCTACCAGAGCCCGGGCCGCGCAACGACGCGACGCCGCGAGCCGATGTACGGGGAGAGACGGGGTACTCGATTTCGGGGGGAAACGAGATGACGGCGATCGCGCCCATGGGCAATCCGATCACGATGGGCGACGCGCGAGCGGGGCTGGGTGCTGGTGCAACGACTCTGGTCGGCTCCACGGTGCTCGGCATCGCGGCTGGCATGACGATCGGGAACCGGCTCAGCCCCGGCGGCCCCGGCAAGGGCCTCGGGCTCATGCTCGGCGGGTTGGCAGGCGGCATCACGGGCCTGGGATCCGGCGCGGCGGTCGCGGGTGCAGTCACGCTGCTGCGCGACGAAGGGCACGACCTGACGACCCCGGCGGCGATCTCGGGCGGCGTCGGCGGCGCCATCGCAGGCGCCGTGCATGGCGTCCGCGGCGGCAACAGCGCAGTGGGCGTGCTCACGCTCGGTGCGCTCGGCGCGCTCTTCGGGGTCGCCGGCGGCGCACTTGCCGGCACGCTCTTCGACTAGGACGCCAGCGCCTAGAAGACGGGCGTCTCGGTCCAGCTGCCGAACACGTCTCGGAGCGCTCGGACGATCTCGCCCTCGGTGCAGGTGGCCCGGGCACACTCGACCAGCGGGTACATCAGGTTTTCGTTGCCGCGCGCGCCTTCGACGAGCGCGGCGATGGCTGCCTGTGCCTTGGCCTCGTCGCGACCGGAGCGCGCATCGCGCACGCGCTGGGACTGCTCGGCCTCGAGCGCCGGGTCGACCTTGTGGATCGGCACTTCGGGCTCATCCTGCACCTGGTAGGCGTTCACGCCGACGATGCGGCGCTGGCCGGATTCGACCTCCTGCTGCCAGGTGAAGCTCGCCTCGGCGATCTCTCGCATCTGGAAGTTCTGCTTGACGGCCTCGACGACGCCACCGATGTCGTCCATGCGGCGGAAGTACTCGTAGGCCTCGGCCTCGATGCGGTTGGTCATCTCCTCCACGAAGTAGGAGCCGCCGAGCG